>JAQSYT010000241.1 GCA_029256065.1 Paenibacillaceae bacterium | reverse complement strand
TGATCGCCAACGGGAAAATAGAATTTTCCAAAGTTAACAATACTCATATCCATAAGGACATCTCTACTAAGAAGGCATTGATTATCTCCAATGGTATTAACAGCAACGGATATGCTTTGACAGTGGATGGTTCCATCTATATTAATAATCCGAATGCCAGTGAAGGTGTATTCACCGTCAGCGGGAATACAGACAAGATGGTTGTTGGCGGGTCGATCCTCAGCACTGGTACGATCAAATTCAACGGTGTCGTCAACAGCGGCGGACTGACCCTCACCCAGGGCGCTATGCTAACGTTGGGCAATATTGAGTTTGGAGATCACGTCAACAATATGAGCGTGAAACAAACCGTGGGTTGTTTGGGTAATCTCACCTTTAAATCCGACCGTTACTTAAACAATAACCTATATTTTGGGGGGGCTGCCATAGGCGGAACATATACTTCCTCCCAGTACCAGCAATCCAATCCCAGCTCACCGCATATTGTGATCAACTACAACCCACCTGTAGCCGGAGGCGGACAAAAACGGATCTTGCAATTTACAGATTGGAAAAACTCCAACTAGTCACATTCGAACTTCCATGTAAATAACTCCGAATATATTTCCGGAGGAAATGAAGCTTTATTCCCCGGGCAAGCGCAGGAAGTGACAGGCCTCTTACCAATTCGTGCTTATATAAGATCAAGTAGTCCGGAAATATCAGAGTTCGGCGATTCAAGGCTCTTTTTTACGCATCGGCATATGCGGAAGAGCCTATTTTGGCGTTGAACCTTGCAGATAATTGACAAAAGCGGCTGCCCACCGGTTCAATATTTATTGATGCCCTGTAACAAAGGGGCTTTTTTATTTTGTGAAGGCCGTTTATAATGGGGGAACAATCGTTCTGTGAGGGTGATACTTGGATGAATCGGAAAAAATCCCTTGTTGATATCATTCAGGGATTAAAAGGTAATGAAAATATCATTAATTGGCATGAGGTTGAACCCCAGGATGCAAGGCTTCGTCCTATGCCGGATAACGTGGATCCCAGAATAAAAGCGGCTTTGGCTAATAGAGGAATTGAGAATTTATATACACATCAGTTCACAGCATACGAAACCGTCCGCAAAAAAGAAAACATCGTCGCTGTAACGCCCACGGCTTCAGGAAAAACGCTTTGTTATAACCTGCCTGTTTTGCAGGAAATTGCAGAGGATGACAGCAGCCGCGCACTATATTTATTTCCAACAAAAGCTTTAGCCCAAGACCAAAAAAGTGAACTAAACGAAATCATTTCCGAGATGGGAATAGATATAAAAAGCTTTACCTACGACGGAGATACTTCCCCGGCGATTAGGCAAATTGTTAAGCAAGTAGGGCATATCGTGATTACAAATCCAGATATGCTTCATTCGGGTATTTTGCCTCATCATACAAAATGGGTAAGCTTATTCAGCAATTTGAAATTTATCATTATTGACGAATTGCATACCTATAGAGGTGTGTTCGGGAGTCATGTAGCGAATGTTATCAGGCGGCTGCTGCGGATCTGTCATTTTTACGGGAGCAATCCCCTGTTTATTTGTACCTCGGCAACCATTGCTAATCCTAAAGAATTGGCCGAACAGCTAACGGGTAAACCCATGCGGCTTATTGACGATAATGGAGCACCAAAAGGCAGAAAGCATTTTGTCTTTTATAACCCCCCGATTGTCAACAAAGCGCTGAATATTCGGAAAAGCTCTACCGTTGAGGTAAACAATCTGGCAAAAGAGTTTCTGGTTAACAAGATACAAACGATTGTTTTTGCGCGAAGCCGGGTAAGAGTGGAGGTTATTCTCAGCCACTTACAGGAACTGGTGAAAAATGATATAGGCAATAATACGATTAGGGGTTACCGCGGCGGATACTTACCCTCCCAACGGCGTGAAATAGAACGGGGATTGCGGAACGGCGAAATATTGGGGGTAGTGAGCACAAATGCCCTGGAATTAGGCGTCGATATTGGACAGCTGCAGGTCTGCGTCATGACTGGTTACCCGGGAAGTGTAGCCAGCACCTGGCAGCAAGCAGGCAGGGCAGGGCGGCGGCATGGTGAGGCATTGGTCATAATGGTTGCGGGCAACAATCCCATTGACCAGTACATCGTTCAGAATCCCGAATATTTCTTCGAGCGTTCCCCGGAGCATGCCAGGATAAACCCGGAGAATCTGATTATTCTGGTTGACCATTTACGCTGCGCAGCTTACGAATTGCCGATTAAGAAGGGGGAGGAATTCGGCCCCCTAGAGATAGAAGAAATCATGGAGTACTTAGTGGAGGAAAAGGTGCTGCATCAGGCTGGGGATACATTTTATTGGGCAAATCAGTCGTTCCCGGCCAGTGAAGTGAGTCTGCGTTCAGCAGCCCAGGAAAATGTTGTAATCGTGGATCAATCCAATAGGGCGAATGTGCAAATCATCGGTGAAATGGACCGGTTTAGCGCCATGACTCTTTTGCATGATGAAGCGATCTATTTGCATGAGGGTGTTCAGTACCAAGTTGAAAAATTGGATTGGGAGCACAAGAAGGCTTATGTCCGGGAAGTCGATGTGGATTATTATACGGATGCCAATATGGCTGTGAAGCTGAAGGTATTAGAGGTTGACCGAACGGAAACCAGGAGAACGACAGCAATACATTTTGGTGACGTCGTCGTAAATGCGATGCCTACCCTTTTCAAGAAAATCCGGCTAACCACCTTTGAAAATGTCGGTTATGGTCCGATTTCTCTACCCGAAGAAGAGCTGCATACCAGCGCTACTTGGATAGAGGTAAAAGAGGTAGATCCAGGCGTGGAAATAAAAACGTTGGAACAGCTGCTGTTGGGGCTTGTAAATGTATTTAAGCATATCATTCCGATTCATGTTATGTGTGACCGCAATGACATCCATGTGGTATCGCAAATTCGTGCAGAACATACCCAGCTTCCTACTATTTTTATATATGACCATTATCCGGGTGGTATTGGCTTGGCCGAAGACGTCTATAAGCGGATAGATGAAGTTAAAGCAGCCGCAAAAAATCTAATCAAAAAATGTCCCTGTGAAGATGGCTGTCCCTCATGTATTGGTACTGAAATTGTAGGGGTTAATGCCAAAATGATGAGTTTACACCTACTCAATAAGTTATAACTATTGTTGCCAGAGGAGGGGAGCGCATGAGCGGATTGAAGGACCGGCTGCGCCGTTATGTGGGTCAAAATACGGGTTCCGCCTCCAATCCGGAAGGTGATTCCGCCCCAGGGGGGGAAATAGCGGAGCGTCATGCTCCGGAAGAGCCCGTGCTTGTGATTGAAGCTGAATCTGATGCTCCGCTGCTGCCGACGACTGATGAATCCCTGCGGGAATGGGAGGAGTCTCTCGACCCCCAGTGGGACAAGCTGGAAGCTTTTCTGGTCCATACGGAGGCGGGGGACTTTATCCGGCGCAGCCTCAGCTACCCGGCAGATTATGTGCATGGCTCCTGCAGGCTGGCTGATTTGTATCGTTATGCGGGAGAATTGCTGGCTTTCACCCAGGAGACGGATGGGGGGCCCGTTCATGCGGAGGAGCTGGTTTTCTTCGATACGGAGACAACGGGTCTTGGCCATGGCGCAGGGAATGTGGCTTTTATGGTGGGCTTGGGCTATTGGCAAAGCGGGACCTTTGTTGTGGAGCAGCTGTTCATCCGCAATCCCTCGGAGGAGCTGGCCATGCTCAGCTATCTGAAAAAAAAGCTGGAGGGCTTCCGGTTTATGGTTTCCTACAACGGCAAATCCTTTGACTGGCCGCTCCTGCAGACCCGCTTCGTGATGCACCGGATGCGCGGTCCGGAACCGGAGCCCTACCATCTGGATTTCCTGTATGCCTCCCGCAGCCTGTGGCGGCATACGCTGCCCTCCTGCAAGCTGGGAAAGGTGGAGGAGACCCAGCTGGATTTTGTGCGGGAGGATGATGTGCCAGGCTCCATGGCGCCGGCGCTGTATTTTTTGTATCTGGCGGAAAAGAAGCCCGGCTCCATCGCCCCTGTTTTTGAGCATAACGGAATGGATATATTGTCGCTGGCCGGTCTGGCGGTACTGTTCGCCAAGGCGCTCCAGGGGGAGTATAACAGCGTAAGCAGGGTACCGGAGGAGCAGTTCCGCTACGGTCTTTGGCTCTCCCGCATGGGATGCGGACGGCTGGCAGGCGTAACCATGGACCACCTGGTTCATTATGTGCTTTTGGAGGGGGAAGAGGGGGCGGCCTATCAATACCTGGCCACCCCTTTGGCGGCGTATTATAAGCAGCAAGGGCATTGGGAGCAGGCGGTAGCCCTGTGGGGGAAAGCCATTACCAATGGAAAGGAAGTCCCCTCATCCGTCGGGCCATCGCTGATTCCTTATATCGAGATGGCCATGTACTGCGAGCACCGCCAAAAAAATTACGAGGATGCCCTGATGTATGCAGACGAGGCGCTTCTATGGGCGGAGGAACGGCACCGGCTGCTGCAGGCAGCCTCAAAGCGCGCTGCCGGGCGGGCTAAGGCGTCCAAAAGAAAAGGCAGCATTCCCTTGGAGGAGGAGCTTCTGGAGCTGGCAGGGGCAGCTGACAAGGCAGGGAAGCCGGATAAAGCGGGGGAAATGGCGAAAGAGCTGCAGAAACGTACGGAGCGGCTGCGTAAGAAGCTCCAACGGTCTGGGCTTACAGGCCGGTATGCCGGTGAGGAGCAAGCGGAAGCGTGAAATGCCTGTGTCCGGAATATGGCAGGAGAAGAGAAGCCAGGCTTCGGATTATCTTGTGCATAGACGGAGTAGCGAGAGTATGATCTGTTTTTGGGCATGGGAGAATAAACCCCTTTGCGTGGCGCATGCTAATGAGAGATATTGGCAAATCATCCCACGGAGGTTTAACCATGCCTGAGCTGCCCGAGATGGAAACCTATCGTCAATTACTGATTCCGAGACTGGCGGGGAAAGTTGTTACCGGTGTGCAGATCGAAAGAGAGAAGTCCATTAATGTGCCGGCGGGGGAGTTTTCCACGGCTTTGACGGGGGTGCGGGTGCGGGGGATTTCCCGGCGGGCCAAGCATCTTCTTTTTCATATGGAGCAAAACGGGGTGCTGCTGCTTCACCTTATGCTGGGCGGGGCAATGGTGTGGGGAACGCCTGATGAACGCCCAAACCGGACGGTTCAGGTGGAGCTGGCTTTTGGTGAGCACCGGTTGTATTTTATCGGGCTCCGGCTGGGCTATCTGCATCTGCACCGGGAGGAAGAAGCCTTCCGGTTGCTGCAGAAGCTCGGCCCTGAGCCGTTTGATCCTGCTTTTACTGAAAGGGATTTCTGCGCTCTTCTGGGCAAAAAACGCGGTTACTTGAAAACCGCTCTGGTGGATCAAGCGGTGCTCTCCGGAATCGGCAACTGCTACTCCGACGAAATTTGCTTTACGGCGGGGATATTGCCTCAGCACAGGTTGGAAAGCCTCACCGAGGAGGAGCTTGTCAGGCTGTACCATGCCATGCGTTCCACGTTGTCCGAGGCCGCAGCCCATGGCGGTTATATGGATGTCCCATTATTCCAAGGGGATACGCTGACGGGGGGCTTTGACCCGCTTTGCCGGGTTTATGACCGGGAGGGCGAGCCTTGTGTCCGATGCGGAACAGCTATTGTGAGAGTGGATTTTGCCTCGAAGAAGTCATTTTCCTGTCCGGGTTGCCAGCACTGAGTAACGGGAGGAACGCTATGCGAATCGGCTGTCATATCAGTATCCGCCGCGGCTATCTGCAAGCCGCCAAAACTGCCGTCTCATTAGGGGCGCAAGCCTTTCAATATTTTCCCAAGAATCCCCGGAGTCTCACGCTGAAAAGCTGGGACAGGAAGGATGCTGCCGCATGTGCGGCATTTTGCCGGGAGCATGGCCTTGTCACTATCGCCCACACACCTTATCCGGTTAATCTGGCAGTCCCGCCCGGGGAGCTCCGCGATTTGACTGTGCGGTCCCTGTACAATGATTTGGAGATTGCGGAGGATTGCGGCAGCCTGGGCATTATCGTTCATTTCGGTAAGGGCAAGCAGAATAACCCGTTACAAGACTACCAAAATATACTACAATGTATAAATGAAGTTTTGTCCCGGTGGGAAGGAAATACGCTGTTCCTGCTGGAAAATTTGGCGGGAGAGGGCGGCAAAATGGGCACGACTCTAGAGGAGCTCTGCCAAATCCGCAGGTTATCCGCTTATCCGGATAAAATCGGGTTTTGCCTGGATACCTGCCACTTGTTCGCCAGCGGTGTCTGGAGGCCGGGGCATATGAAGGATTGGACGGCAAAAGGGGAGGCGTTGGGGTATTTTGACGGGCTGAAGGCCGTTCATCTCAATGATTCCCGCTACCCCTCCGGTGCAGGGAAGGACCGGCATGCTCCAATAGGGGGCGGCCATATCGGTACGGAGGAATTCCGGCGGTTCTTCGCTTATTTTGGAGAGAGGGACATGCCTGGAGTGCTTGAAACGGAGCCGGGAGAGGATGGCACTCACCGGCAGGAAGTGGCCTTGGTCAAGCAACTAATGATGGAGGGAGATTCGTCATGATCCATGTCTATATGGATGATGTCCGGCCACGGCCCCAAGGCTTCACTCTTGCCCGCACGGCAGAGGAGTGCCTGATGATGTTGGAGCTGGAAGAGGTGGGTTTGCTGTCTCTGGACCATGATATGGGATTCGATCAGCCCAATGGTCTGGAGGTAGCTAAGGAGATCGTACGGCGGGTGCTGTTTCCCCGGGAGGTTTACCTCCATTCCTCCAGCATGGTGGCCCGGTCGCAGATGTTCCAAGCGTTATATCCCTACCGACCGGAGGGTACCCGCATTTACACCGGACCGGTGCCGGAGGAGATACTCAGGCGGATCGCCGGCGAATGCGGGTAGGGCCTTCGGCAAGGACCAAATGAAGCGAACAGATTCCCTCAAATTGGCTTCGCCAATTTCGAGGCTCTCAAAACTTATCCGGCCTTCGGCATGGACCATGTTTTGAGAGAGCTAGATAGAGAGAGGAGTTTTACGATGATTAGGATGGAAGATATCAAGTTTATCCGCAATCAGCGGACCATACTGGACAATATTACTCTTACTATGGAAAAAGGACAGCATTGGGTTATTCTTGGCCGTAACGGCTCCGGAAAAACGACGCTGCTGGAGCTGATGACGGGATATCAATTTCCCAGCTCGGGCAAGGTTCAGGTGTTGGGCCACCGCTATGGGCAGGTGGATCTCCGCGAGGTCCGCAAGGAGATTGGCTATATTAGCCAGTCCCTGATTGAGCGTTTGGCGCTGAAGGACCCTGTGTGGGAAGTGGTCGCAACGGGGGAATATGCCTTTTTGCGTTTTTATCAAACTATTGACCCTGCGGTTATTGAAAAGGCAGAGGAGCTCCTGCGGCGGGTGCGCCTGCATCATCTCAAGGACCAGCCCTTTGGCACTCTATCCCAAGGCGAGCGGAAGAAGGTTGTACTGGCCAGGGCGTTAATGGCCAATCCGGCGCTTTTGGTGATGGACGAAATGTGCTCTGGCCTGGATTTGTATGAACGTGAGAAGCTGCTGCAGGATATCGGGGAATTGGGAGCAGACGGGGAATCCTCCCGGATGATGGTGTACGTGACCCATCACTTGGAAGAGATTATTCCGGCCTTTACTCATGTGGCGCTCATCGAGAATGGTCAACTGGTTGCCGCGGGACCCAAAAGAGAGGTGCTGACCCCCCAGCTGCTGAAGCGGGCCTATGATCTGGATGTGGACATCGAATGGAGCCATGGGCGGCCGTGGGTAAAGGCGTTATAATCAATAAGCTTGCAGATTGGGTATACCGGCTGCAAGCTTTTATTGGGTTTATTATTAATGATATTAAATGTATATTATATTAATTAAACCATTTTGTCCATCCTTTTGCGGCTGCATTTGAGGTGCGCTGACTGTGGAGTGGATTGGGGTGCCT
>JAQSYT010000240.1 GCA_029256065.1 Paenibacillaceae bacterium | reverse complement strand
TGGTATTCCTTGCTGCCCGACACTGTTTCCACCGTGAGTACCAGATCAGCTTCCAGCCGGCTTAAATCATTCCCGGTCATGTTTCCGTTGCCGTAAGCCAGCTTCACTTGCTCAGGGTCAAACCCTTCGTCAAACAACCCGTTGATCAGCCGGATAACCGTTTTATGCGACAGGTGGAACAACAAGCGCATAATCCGGTCCAACTGGACTTGCTCCCGCGGCTTTTTCCGTTTGTCTGCCATAGCTCTTTCTGTTGCCTCCAGTATATCATAATTTATGGCCGGTTAGCCCTCAGAGAAGTGCCCGGAAACAAAAAACGCCAGCCATTCCCTTATGAGAGACTACGACGAAATAAAGTACCGCTAATTTGTCGACAAACTCCCAAAACCGTGGAGATTTGTCAACAAAAGCGGATCCTAATTTCCTCGTAGCTCCTAAGGGAACAGCCGGCGCGTGCTTCGCTTCCGGATGTAAAACATAGGTCCGTACCAATATAAAATAACCATATCACAATCCCCTGTGGCTGTCGACAGACCGAAATACCTGTCCGTCTACAGCCTGTACATCCGTCTGTATACAGAAGGCCGCAGCTTGACGGTTTTCTCGAAAATCCTGCTGAAATAGTAGCCGTTATCATAACCGCATAAGGCTGCTATATGCTCCATAGTAAAATCTGTGTCTGTCAGCAGAGATTTGGCCTTTTCCAGTCTGAGAGCGGTCAGATACTCCTTGGGTACTGTCCCGAATGCAGCCTTGAAATGCCGGGTCAGCGCCACCTGGCTGATGCCTAGCGAACGGGCCAGGCCCATCAGCTGCGCTTCACCGAAGGCATTCGCCTCCAGCCACTTGCGGGCGGCCAGCATCCGGGCATCGGGAACAGCCGGAGGGAGATCCAATTCTTCTGAAATTTCGTGCATGATCAAAAGCAGCAGGTCATGCAGATAGTGGGTAGCCACCGCCAGTGCCCTCTCCTCCTGCCGGTCGGAGGAGGGTTTGATCAGACGCAGGGACGAGAGCAGCCGGGCCTTGTCCCCTACGTGAAACCGGCACCTGCCTCCGCTGGTGATCCGCTCCAGAAGCGCCTCCCCTTCCGGCCGGGAAGGGTGAAACACCAGATAGTGAATATTCATGGGGGTCAAAACCTCCCTAGCCAAAACCAGCCCAGGCGGGCCCAAAAGCACCTCGCCCGGTGACAAATCCCCCACCTGCCCATCCAAATTGTACCGGAAGCTTCCCTCCTCCAGAATGAACATGGTCCAATTCTCCTCCAAGGCAGCCCAAGGCTGTACGAATCGGCGTTTGTTGATGGAATAACCGTATGAACGGATCGCAATAGGATAGTGCATAAAGGCCCCCTTTTTTCTATTGTACCAGTGCAACAGAGGCTGTAGTGAAAAAAAGTGCATCTTTCTTCTTTTTTCTGCATGGTGAATCAGCCTGCATGGGAGCTATAATGGGCTCAAAACAGGTACAAAGGAGACTTCCGCATGACATCTCACTGTGAGGTTTTTGTTTACGGAGCTACACCGGGGGGCATCGGAGCGGCTATTGCCGCAGCCAGGAAAGGCAGACGGGTGGTGCTGGCTGAGCCCACCGGGCATATTGGAGGGCTGATGACCAGCGGCTTGGGCAGAACGGATATTGATTGGCCGGAGGCCTCCGGAGCGATTTACCGGGAGTTTCTGCAGAAGGTGCTGGCATATTATACAGACCGTTACGGCGCGGACTCACAGCAGGTAAAGGACTGCCATGGCGGAATGTTTTTTGAGCCGTCTATCGCTTCACGCTTATTCACCGGAATGCTGGAGGCGGAAAAAGCGAATCTTACCCTGCTTACCGGCCGTTTGCTGAAGCAGGCATCCATAGACCATGGCCGGCTTGTTGCCGTAGACGTGGCAGAGCCGGCGGGAAAGGTTGTACGCTGGTCGGCGGATGCTTTTATTGACGCCTCCTACGAGGGCGATCTGGCTGCTGCCGCCGGGGTCCCTTATTTGACAGGCCGGGAATCCCGGGACGATTGGAACGAGGAATACGCAGGGAAGCTTTATATGAATTTTGACAGGACGAAGAAGGTTTTGCCGGGCAGCACCGGTGAAGGAGACCACCGGATTCAGGCTTATAACTACCGGCTGTGCCTGACAGATGTGCCGGAGAACCGGGTTGCCTGCTACAAGCCGGAGGTGTACCAGAGAAAGGATTACACCAGCCTGGCCGGAGATGTGGAGGCCGGACGAGTGAAGTCCATCCGGGATGTGCTGAATATTCTTCCCGTTCCCAACGGCAAAACCGATGCCAATAACCACCATTATTGCATGTGCTCCAGCGATCTGCCGGAGGAAAATCAGGAATATTTGGATGGGGATGAAACAGTACGCCAGCGCATCCGCACCCGGCAGCGGCATTATCTGGAGGGGCTGCTCTGGTTTCTTCAAAATGATGAGTTGCTGCCCCAGGCGTTCCGGCAGGAAGCCCTCCAGTTTGGGTATGCCGCCGATGAATTTGCCGGAAACGGGAACTTCCCGCCCCAGCTTTATGTCCGGGAGGGAAGACGGATCTGCGGCGAATACATGTTTACGGAGAATGACGCCCGGCTTGCACCGGGACTGGGCAGAACACCGGTTCATGGAGACAGCGTGGTGGTGGGCTCCTACGCCATCGATTCCCATGCGACCCGCAAACGGGAGCCTGAAGGGGAAAATGTGGCCCTGGAGGGATTTCTGGGATTGGGCTGGATCACCGAAATCTACCAGGTGCCCTACGGGGTGATGGTTCCGCAGCAGGTGGACGGCCTGCTGGTTCCGGTGGCCGTTTCCGCCACCCATATGGGCCTGGGCACCATCCGCATGGAGCCATGCTGGATGCAGCTGGGCTTTGCAGCAGGCGTTGCGGCGGACATGAGCCTTTCCCTGGGCATCCCGGAGCGCAAGCTGCCCATTGATCTGCTCCAGGACCGCCTTCTGGAGGAGGGGCAAATGATCACCTTCTTCCGCGACGCGGACCCGCTGACGGAGGAGGGATCAGCCCTGCAATATTGGGGGGCAAAAGGACTGTTTGACAGCTACGAGGCGCAGCCGGACCAGCCGGTAAGCGTGGCATTCGCTTCCAGAATGCTGGACCTTGCCCGCCTTCTCCCCGGCGGCCGGAGTCTGCCTGCTCTGCCCGCATCGGCTGCCGTTCTGCCTGCCGGTATGGATATGGGGCCGAGACTGCCCATAACGGAGCCGGCTCCGGCAGAATATTGGCAGGCGCATCCGCTGCTGCCCCGGCCAATGCTGGCCAGCTGGGTGGAAACGTTAAACAGCCGCCTGTCGGCAGGCATCAGCATACAGCCGGAGGCAGGCCAGAGCCCTGGCTTCCCCGCTGATTCCGTTGATGCAGGCAGCGAAACTGTGCGGAGGGGCGAGCTGTGCCGCATTGTGTACCAGTTCTTGAAGAAAACCCGGAGCTGATTGGCTGAAGCCTCCGGGCAGACCTCCATTCCTTGCCTGACTGCCCCGTGATACGGAATACAAACAAAAACAAGGTCTCCTGCTTCCATGAGGATTCAGGAGACCTTGTTTAATGCCGAATACTACAACCTATTATCTGCGCCGCTTTATTCCGCCGGAGCTTCTGCCACCAGAGTCATTTTCAGTGCCGTTCCGATAGGGGGCAGACTCTTAGTAAGCATCGGAGTGTAGAAACCTGCCACACGGGCACCCTCTGTCAGCTCCTTCGCGTCAATCGCCTTGCCGCTCACATCCTGCAGCACAGTATCCTTGGCAATCCGCAGCACAACCTCCTCTGGGGAATGATCCGACAGACCCGCGCCCTTCACACGGACGGAGATATCTCCGTCATCACTCTCACGGATTTCACCAATAACCCCCCAAGTCCCCAGCACATCCTTCTCCGCTAATGCGGAAATGACCTTTATCTTAAAGGCAGACGTTTGGGGAGGCAAACTCATGGTCATGGCCATGGAATGCTCCACCTCAACATCCATGCCGATGGACAAAGCGGAAAAATCCAGCTTGTTGCCGTCTGCATCCATCAGCTCCGTCTGATCCCCGATATTCAGCACAATTCCGTCCACCCCATAGCCGTTGATATGGACTGAGCGGTGTCCCCCGTTATCCCTTATCGCTGTAACCACGCCGGTTGTCTGAACGAATTTTTTCTCCTCCTGAGCCATAATGGAAATCCCGTCGTTGCCGGTGCTCACTGTACCTCTCAGAATTTCGCCAAAGAATGAGGATGGAACATACAGCTTGCTGTCCACAAGGGCAGGTGCCGCTTCCAGCTTCTTCAGCATTTTATTCATTCCATATTGGTTCTCTCCGGTTTTGACAGTGGTGAATATGTTGTCCTTGGTAAGATCAGTGGAATAGGACTCCGCATTCCAGCTGAGCACGAAGCCCATGGCTTCCGCTACCGCACGCAGAGGAAGCATGGACTCTCCGCTCAACCCCAGGTAACCGGTGCTCTCCAAGGTTTGTCCGTTTACCCGGACTGCCACGGCAGCCGTTGTCTGATTATCAGATTGGATAGGAGCCATAATGGGAACCGGCTGCTCCAGAGTCTGGATGACCGCTCCGGCTTGTGCCCAGGCTGCGCCTCCTCCTGTGAATGCAAGAGCCAGCGCCAACGCCGCTGCTGTTTTTTTTGTTGTGGAATGCATGTTTGTCCACTTCCTTTCGTCATAATCATGTTGCTGTACACCGTTCTAAACGGTCTGTCTCTGCCAAATGTTGCACAAAGTAATATACCCATTTTTTTCCACGTTCATACCGGAAGCATACGCATCTTCTGGAAATTCGCAAGCCCGCTGCAGCCGCGGAAACTGCGTTACAAAAAATAGGCTCTCTTTCACCCTTTTGCCTATTGCGCATACAGTGAATAGACGAATATCCCGATGGAACCGAAGAAAGGATGGATAAGCATGAACCCTGTTTTACAAGACCCCCGTCTTTGCCTATGCGCCGACTCCACCCAAACCCTGAATTACCGGAGAGACAGCCGAAATTATGTAACCCAGCTGTTTGGGACAGAATTTCCTGCGGTCAAAACCGGTTTTTTCAATGTTCATATGAGCCAGGGCATGATTGTCCCTCCCCACTGGCACACAAATGCCGATGAGATGGTATTTGTTATTTGCGGAGAAATTGTGGCCTCCGTGTTTAATCCCTTTACCCGGAGGCTCATGACCTGTACACTGAAGCCGGGCCAGGTGATCCAGCTGCCCAAGGGCTGGTATCACTGGTTCATTGCTGTTACCGACAACACCCATGTGCTAACCATCTTCGACGTGCCTACGCCTGATGTAGTATTCGGTGCAGACTTCCTCAGCTGCACCCCCCCCGAAGTAATGAACCGTGCCTTCTGCATTAACCCGGAGGAATACGCCAAGGCAGTAGCCCCCATCCAGGATGCGCTGCTTCTGGGGCCGCCCCCCTCCTGTGTCCCGCAGGTACAGGACCAGCAGCTGGGCTGTGAATTCCCCGGCCCCGTGTTCCGCTGAGGGTCCCACAAGACAATAAAATGCCTGCCGGCATAAAAACCGGCAGGCTCTTCCTGTATTTCAATATTAATGCTTAAACTGGGTGGTCACCAGATCCGCTACCTTCACCTGATCCTTCTTCAGGGCGCCGGCCGTTACCAGGTCGTCAACCCAAGGCTGGAGCAGCTCGGTGGACAGCTTCGCATCCGTGTAGAAATAGTGGGTAGCATTCACCGGCTGGCCAATATATTCCGCAGTCAGCTTAACTGATTCATCCGTATTGGCGTTGGCCCAATCCTGCGCTTTTTCAATGGCGGTTACAAAGCGTTGAACAGCCTCGGGATTCTCCTCAATGAACTTCTCCGTGAAATAGTAGGTGGACACGCCGGAGGCAGCGCCCAGACCGGTATCATTGGAATCGGCCAACAAGGCCAGCTTGCTGTCTGCGGCAAGCTTGTAGAAGGGAGGATGGATGCCTGCAATATCCAGATTGCCCTGCTGCACCGCCTGGATAGCCGCTGTATCCGTGTCGAAGGTCACATATTGAATCTGGCTGGCATCAAGTCCGGCATGACGGAAAATTTGGTTCAGGATAAAGGTATTGCAGCTGGGGGCGGTACCGCTCACGGTGATTTTGCCGCCTTTTTTAGACTCCGCAAACTCCTTCAGGGATTTGCCCTCAAACTTGGAGCTGGCCACAAAACGCATGTGCCGGAATTTCGGATCCACATTATTGGGCGGGTCCACCTCTTTTAACGTAACCGCCTTAATCTTCGCACCACCAGCCACGAAGGTAGCCAATGCGTTAGGAAGGGCCGTACCAATATCATTGGTGCCGTTCAGAATGGAGGGAAGCTTCTGCGCGGTGGTCAGTTCACCGGTGTATTGGATATTTAAACCCTCAGCAGCGAAGAATCCCTTCTTCTCCGCCACCACCCAAGGGGTCGAGGAGCAATTCTTCTGGGTATCCACCTTCAGCGTAAGGACGTTTTTGCCCGATGCGGCAGCGGCAGGCGCACCGCTCTTCAGATCCTTCAGCCCCTCCGCACCGGCGATGGTGTCCTGGGTTCTTCCGTAATAGGCGCCTACGCCTACTCCTCCCGCAATTACAAGTGCGATGCCCCCGATAATAATAAACCGCTGTTTCTTCTGCAATGCCATTGTCTGTTCCTCCTTAAATTGAATAACATTGGTCCATGCCGAATGGCCGGATAATGTTATGAAAGCTTCGAATTTGACAAAGTCAAATTGAAGGAATCTTTACCCAATCTCCACTGCCTCTTTCCAAACCAGGAAATGCTTCTTTAACCTGCCAAAAACGATGTTGATAATAATGGCCAATAGGGTTATAAACAGGACCACCCCATACATCAGCGGCAAGTCATACCTCACCGTAGCGTTGACATAGTACCAGCCCAGGCCGGTGCTGGCGCCAATCACCTCTGAGGCGATAATCATAAAAAAGGAGATTTGGGCGGCCATTTCAATCCCCGTAAAAATATTGGGAAGTGTATAGGGCAGGATCACCTTGAAAAACAGCTCTTTCCGGGAGGCTCCCATGGACCTGGCTGCCCGGACCAGCTGGGGATCCACGCTTCTTGCTCCGGCAATGGTCTGAAACAGTAAGGGCCAGTTGGCCGCCCAGAAAATAACCGCTACCTTCTCTGCGGTCCCGATACCGAAGAAAATCATAAAAATCGGGATAATGGCAAAAGGGTTCAGCTTTTCGCACATTCGCAGGAAGGGCAGGAGAAGCCGTTCAAAGCCTCTAAAAAACGTTCCCAGCAAAAAGCCCAACGGTACTGCAATGACAAACGACAGGCCAAAGCCCAATCCAACCCGGCCCAAGCTCACACCCATCTGCTTAAAAAGAGTATCGGAAACGGCGGAATGGTAGAGGGACCGGATGGCCTGGGAGGGAGAGGAAATGACCCCTTCCGGAACGATTCCCGCCCCGATCTCCCACAGGATAAAAAAGAGCAGAATCGAGATGCTGCCATATGCCGCCTTCCGCAACCCTCTTACAAATCTGTTCATATTCGCATACGACCTCTTCCATTAAGTGGTTGACTTCCATCAGGCATGTCTGCCCTCGGTTGTCTCCTTCCAGTCCACAATGCTTTTCTCCAGCGCCTCCAAAAGCACATTCAGAAGGAGCCCTACACCTGCCACCAGAATGGCTCCCAAATAAATCCGGGGTACAAAGCCCATGCTCTGGGCATTGTGGATCAGCCAGCCCAGGCCCGAGTCGGCACCCATGCTCTCTGCGCCGATGAGCATCAGGAAGCTCATGGTCAGGCCGCTGCGGATGCCAGTCATGATGGCTGGAAAGGCGGCAGGCAGCACAACCTTGAAAAAGATGGTCACCGGGCCGGCGCTCATGGCCTTGGCGCAGCGTACCAGAAGCGGGTCCACATTCTGAATGCCTGCCATGGTGGTGAAGAGAATCGGCCAAAAGGAGGAC
>JAQSYT010000239.1 GCA_029256065.1 Paenibacillaceae bacterium | reverse complement strand
TCTCGAACACGACCGTTAAGCCCTCCAGCGCCGATGGTACTTGGACCGCAGGGTCCTGGGAGAGTAGGACGTTGCCAAGCACAGACAGACCTCTTAGCTCACGCTGAGAGGTCTTTTTGTTGTGAAGTAACGTCTATGTTGTGTGTCCGAACCTTCCCATCGGTGAATGAGCAGGTAGCAGGCCCGGCCCAAGAGGAAGGTTCAGACGCCGACCACCCGCGCTTCAGCAGCGCCTGCGGCGGCGGGTACCGATGCGGAAGGACGTTGCCAAGCACAGACAGACCTCTAGCTCACGCTGAGAGGTCTTTTTGTTGTGTTGTGTGGATTCTGCTGGAGTTGCTGCACCCGGAAATGGGTGATGATCGACGCCTCCCAGGTAAGGGAACGCAGGATCTCCAAGGGATTGTGAGTGCTGAGGAGTCTGAGTAAGAGTAAGTTTTTAACGGAAGTGAGAAGCGCTATTTGGCTAAAAACAGGAGTTAGAAAATTCTAACGGAAGCCAGCGCCGCTATTTGAGCGAAAGGTGCCCAAAGTGGCTTTCATCCGAGCCAATAAGGGCTCCTGCTTCCGTTAGATTTTAAAACGAACCTCAAGCGGGCAAATAAGGGCCCTCACTTCCGTTAGCCGTCAAAGCTGGAGTCGCGACACTCACAAAGTCCTAAGCTATATCCTTCATCAGGGCCGCCGCGGCATTATTTTAAAGTCGGCATCATGCCGCTCCCCCTGCCTCGGTTCATTGAATACGGTGGCAAACCCTTCCCCCCATAAACTTCATGCCTTCAGGGGATACTGTGGATAGCTTGTTGAAGAGCATTTTGAGTTAACCTTCAAAATGATTTGATAATTTAAAAAATGGTGCTATAATATTTACAAGGTCAAAGAAAGTCAAAGTCAACTCAAAAAAAGCTGTGGGAATAGGGGATGAGGGATGAGAAATATTTCGGAACTCATAGAGAACTACCTGAAGCGCATTCTCCAGCAGAGCTCTGGGGGTGTCATTGAGATCCAGCGCAACGACCTGGCGGATGAGTTTCAATGTGTGCCTTCCCAAATCAATTACGTCATCAGCACCCGGTTTACTCTCGAAAAAGGATATGTGGTGGAGAGCAAGCGCGGCGGCGGCGGTTACATCCGGATTCAGAAGGTGGAGCTATCGTCCAGGGGGCAAATTCTTAACCACATTTTCCAGACTATTGGCGAGGCCATTGACCAGACGGGTGCCGAAGGATTGGTTTATCAGCTGGAGGAGGGCAAGCAGATCTCGAGCCGGGAAGCGAACCTTATCCGTGCTGCGATATCCAGAGACGCGCTTCAGATCAAGCTTCCATTTCGGGATGAAATCAGAGCCAAGCTGCTGAAGGCAATGCTCATTGCATTGTTGAGTCCATGAGGAAAGGGAGGACGCTCTCATGATTTGCCAGGAATGCGGCAAAAAGCCGGCAACCCTGCATTTTACGAAGATTGTCAATGGAGAGAAGACGGAATTTCATATCTGTGAGTCCTGTGCCAGGGAAAAGGGCGAGATGATTCCGGGGACAGGAGGCGGATTTTCTATCCACAATTTGCTGTCCGGTCTGCTCGATTTTGAACCGGCCACAGGAGGCAACCGCCGGCAGGAAGCACCGCCGCGGTGTGAAAGCTGCGGATTGACGTACTCGCAATTCAGCAAGCTGGGCCGATTCGGCTGCAGCGAATGCTATAAATATTTTGATGAGCGGCTGGATCCGCTGTTCAAGCGGGTTCATGGGAATACCGTACATACGGGGAAGGTACCCAAACGTACGGGAGGAAAAATTCAGGTTAAGCGGGAGTTGGAACGCTTAAAGAAAGAACTGGTAAACCGGGTGGAGCACGAGGATTTTGAAGCCGCGGCCCAAATCCGGGATCAGATTAAAGAGCTGGAGCGCCAAACCTCCGGCTTGTAAAATGGGAGGAATCAAGGGCATGGTTTCCCGGCGATTTTTCGAGCAGGCATTGACGGAATGGATGAAGGGTGAAGGCCCGGATTCAGATATCGTCATCAGCAGCAGAGTCAGAATTGCGCGCAATATGAACGGGTACCCTTTTCCCATGCTGGCTACCAAGTCCCAATCCGGTGAGGTGCTGGACAAAATCGGGCAGCTTCACGAGGCGGGCAGCCTTCAAGAAGAGGGAGCCTTCGAGATGATTCCTCTCTCCGGACTGTCTGAGCTGGAGAAGAAGGTTTTGGTGGAAAAGCATCTGATCAGCCCCAATTTAGCTAATGAATCACAAAACGGTGCAGTTTTGTTGAACGAATCCGAATCCATCAGTATTATGGTGAATGAGGAGGATCACATCAGGATTCAAGTCCTCGCTTCCGGCTTCCAGATTCAGGAGGCATGGAAGGTAGCCAATGAGGTGGATGACCGGTTTGAAGAGCTGGTGGAATATGCTTTTGATGAGCGGAGGGGGTTCCTGACAAGCTGTCCTACTAATGTGGGAACAGGGATTCGGGCATCCGTTATGATCCATCTTCCGGCTCTGGTGATTACCCAGCAGATTAACCGGATTTTGCAGGCTATTACTCAGGTAGGCCTTGCTGTAAGAGGAATCTATGGCGAAGGCAGTGAGGCTGTAGGGAACCTCTTCCAGATTTCCAACCAGATTACACTTGGCCAGTCCGAAGAGGAAATTCTGGAGAATCTGCACAATGTGGTCAGACAGATTATTGAGCATGAGCGTAGTGCAAGGAAGATTCTGGCGGCGGAATCCAGGGCGCGGATGCAGGACCGGATATGCAGATCCTACGGCATCCTGACCAATGCCATTATTATGGACTCCAAGGAGGCAGCTCAACGGTTATCCGATGTGCGGTTGGGCGTTGATCTTGGAATGGTGCAGAACATCAACAAAACAGCGTTGAACGAGCTATTGGTTATGACCCAGCCTGCTTTCCTGCAGCAGCAATCCGGCGAGAAGCTTACAGCTGAAGGCAGGGACATACGCCGGGCGGAATTGATCCGCAGCCACTTGGCTCAAGAAATAAATGATGAAAGCTGATTACTTTATTTGGAGGTGTTCACGATGATGTTTGGCAGATTTACGGAGCGTGCCCAAAAGGTATTGGCCTTGGCACAAGAAGAAGCAGTACGGTTGGGACACAATAATATCGGTACAGAGCATATTTTGCTGGGTTTGATTAAGGAAGGTGAAGGCATCGCCGCCAAGGCGCTGATCTCCCTGGGCCTGGGTCTGGAGAAGATTCAGGATGAGGTGGAATCCCTGATTGGCCGCGGGCAAGAGCAGCCCACCAATATTGCATATACGCCCCGTGCTAAAAAGGTCATTGAGCTTTCTATGGATGAAGCCCGCAAGCTCGGCCATACGTACGTGGGCACTGAACATATCCTTTTGGGCTTGATCCGTGAAGGTGAAGGCGTGGCAGCCCGGGTCCTGAATAATCTGGGCGTCAGCCTCAACAAGGCCCGCCAGCAAGTGCTGCAGCTCCTGGGCTCCAGCGAAGCGGTCTCTACCAACCATGGCACACCTGCTAATGTCAGTACGCCAACCCTGGACGGCTTAGCCCGGGACCTGACAGCAAGCGCTAAGGAGGGCCATCTGGACCCAGTCATTGGCCGCAGCAAGGAAATTGAGCGGGTAATCCAAGTGTTAAGCCGCCGCACCAAGAATAATCCGGTGCTGATCGGCGAACCCGGCGTCGGTAAAACTGCCATCGCCGAAGGTTTGGCCCAAAAGATCATCAATAACGAGATTCCCGAAACCCTGCGGGATAAGCGCGTTATGACCCTGGATATGGGCTCTGTAGTGGCTGGCACTAAATACAGAGGCGAATTCGAGGACCGGCTGAAGAAGATCATGGATGAAATTCGTCAAGCCGGAAACATCGTCCTCTTTATCGATGAGCTGCACACCTTGATTGGTGCAGGCGGAGCAGAGGGCGCCATCGATGCTTCCAACATCCTGAAGCCTGCCCTGGCCCGTGGTGAGCTGCAATGCATCGGCGCCACCACGCTGGATGAATACCGCAAATACATTGAGAAGGACGCAGCTCTGGAGCGACGCTTCCAACCCATTACTGTGGATCAGCCGACACCGGAGGAGGCTGTGCAAATTCTGTACGGACTCCGCGACCGTTACGAAGCCCATCACCGGGTTAAGATTTCCGATGAAGCTGTCATTCAGGCTGTGAAGCTTTCCGACCGCTATATTACCGACCGGTTCCTGCCGGATAAAGCCATTGACCTTATTGACGAAGCTGGCTCCAAGGTCCGCTTGAAGTCCTATACTGTACCGCCCAGCCTGAAGCAAATGGAGCAAAAGCTGGAGGATGTACGCAAGGAGAAGGATTCCGCGGTGCAAAGCCAGGAGTTCGAGAAGGCAGCGGCCCTCCGGGATACGGAGCAAAAGCTTCGCGAGGAGCTGGAGTCGACCCGTAACGAGTGGAAGGAAAAGCAAGGCCGCACCGATTCTGTAGTAACGCCGGATGATATTGCCCAAATCGTGGCTAGCTGGACTGGAGTTCCTGTCCGGAAGCTGGCAGAAGAGGAAACCGAGCGTCTGCTGAAGATGGAAGACATCCTGCATGACCGGGTAATCGGTCAGGACGAAGCGGTTAAGGCTGTGAGCCGTGCTATCCGCCGGGCACGTGCAGGCTTGAAGGATCCCAAGCGCCCCATGGGCTCCTTTATCTTCCTCGGTCCCACCGGCGTTGGTAAAACCGAGCTGGCCCGTGCGCTTGCTGAAGCTCTCTTCGGCGATGAGGATGCGGTTATCCGGATCGATATGTCCGAATACATGGAGAAGCATTCCACCTCCCGTCTGGTCGGAGCGCCTCCAGGGTATGTGGGCTACGAGGAAGGTGGACAGCTCACCGAGAAGGTTCGCCGCAAGCCCTACTCCGTTGTGCTGCTGGATGAAATTGAGAAGGCACATCCTGAGGTGTTCAATATCCTCCTGCAAGTGCTGGAAGACGGCCGTCTCACCGATTCCAAGGGACGGACAGTGGATTTCCGCAACACCCTGATCATCATGACCTCCAACGTGGGTGCGGATACCATCAAGAAGCAAACCTCCTTGGGCTTCACCGCCGCCATTGCCGATACCGGTAAGGAATATAACAATATGAAAGACAAGGTGCTGACCGAGCTGAAGAAAAGCTTCCGGCCGGAGTTCCTGAACCGGATGGACGAAATGATCGTCTTCCACTCTCTGGACGAACAGCACATTGCCCAAATTGTCACCCTGATGGCGGAGGAACTGCGCAAGCGCCTGAAGGAGCAAGAGGTGGATTTCGAGCTCTCCGACAGTGCCAAGAAGTTCCTGGCTAAGGAAGGCTACGATCCGACTTATGGGGCAAGACCCTTGCGCCGTGCCATTCAGAAGCATATCGAGGACCGGTTGTCCGAGGAATTCCTCAAAGGCAACATTACCAAGGGAGACCGTCTGGTCATCGATGAAAAAGAAGGAGAACTGGTGGTTGTCCGCAACTAAGATGACCTAGGGCGTGTTTGCAAACACGACCTAACATTTAATAATTTCATAGCCTCTTGCACAAAGGAGCTGATCCGGCGTGTAAGGGGCTTTATTTTTTGGCAGGTTTTGCCGAAGGAGATAATAAGGAGTGGAATCCTGTTGCGTGGACGGCGATTCAAATAAATGGTAAACTTAAGTTTACGTCAACCTAACGGAATAATGTTAAAGAAAGCGCAGGAAATCCGGAATTATGGCTAAACTAAAAACGAAGTTCTCATGTACCGAATGCGGCTATGAAGCACCCAAATGGTTGGGCAAATGCCCGGGCTGCCAAGCCTGGAACACGTTTGTTGAGGAAGTGGAGGCCCCGCAGCGGCCCGGAGTTCACCCATCCGTTTCCGCTCTCCAGCAAGAAAAAGCGATTTCTATCATACACATAGAGAGTACGAAGGAACCGCGGATTGTCACTGACAATGTGGAGTTGAACCGTGTGCTGGGGGGAGGAGTTGTCCCCGGGTCATTGATCTTGGTGGGAGGGGACCCTGGAATCGGGAAATCCACACTGCTTTTGCAGACCTCCTTTGAACTGAACCGGAAAGGACTGAAGGTGCTTTACATCTCCGGGGAGGAATCCACCAGGCAGACCAAGCTCCGGGCAGACCGGCTGGGAGCTATTTCACCGCTTCTGTTCGTGTTATGCGAGACGAATATTGATGCCATTCTTATGGCTATTGACGAAATTGAGCCGGATTTCCTGGTAATTGACTCCATCCAGACGGTATACCATCCGTCGGTTTCGTCCGCTCCCGGAAGTGTGTCCCAGGTGCGGGAATGCACCACACACTTTATGCGGATTGCCAAGTCCAAAGGGATTGCTACGGTTCTGGTCGGACATGTCACTAAGGAAGGGGCCATTGCCGGTCCGCGGCTGTTGGAGCATATGGTGGACTGCGTCCTTTATTTTGAAGGAGAGCGCCATCATACCTACCGGGTTCTCCGGGCAGTGAAGAACCGGTTCGGTTCCACCAATGAAATCGGCATATTCGAAATGCGGGAGAGCGGGCTTGTTGAAGTGAATAATCCGTCTGAGCTGTTTTTGTCCGAAAGGCCTTTGGGTGTGTCGGGCTCAACAGTAGTGGCCAGTATGGAGGGAACCCGTCCGGTGCTTGTGGAGCTGCAGGCGCTGGTGAGTCCCACCAACTTCCCTTCACCGAGACGGATGGCCACCGGCTATGACCATAACCGGCTGTCCCTGATCATTGCCGTACTGGAGAAGCGCAACGGGCTGTTTCTTCAAACCCAGGATGTGTATCTTAACGTGGCCGGCGGTGTGAAGCTGGATGAGCCGGCGGTGGATCTGGCCGTGGCTGTCAGCATTGCCTCCAGCTTCCGGGATTGTCCCACTCAGCCCTTCGATGCGGTCTTCGGGGAAATCGGGCTTACCGGAGAGGTAAGAGGAGTATCCCGGGTGGATCAGCGGGTGAAGGAAGCGGAGAAGCTGGGCTTCAAACGGGTTATTGTTCCGCAGAAATCTCTGAAGGGCTGGAACCCGCCCAAAGGCATGGACATTATCGGCGTGAACACTGTCCAGGAGGCATTGGACGCGGCGCTTCCACGATAACTAGAAAGTGACAAAGCAGTTTCAATTCATTATATAGAGTCAGGGGGCTTCCCATGGGGCGGGATGAAGAAAAACAAGATGTAATGAGCAAGCTACTGCAGATGGTGGCGCCCGGCACTGCCTTCCGCGACGGACTGGAGAATGTGCTGCGGGCCAAAACCGGGGGATTGATCGTGGTAGGCTACAGCCCGGATTTAATGGATATTGTGGATGGGGGCTTCTCCATCAACTGCGATTTTACACCCAATCACCTGTATGAGCTGGCCAAAATGGATGGCGCCATTATCTTGAGTGAGGATATTCGCAGAATTCTGTATGCCAACACCCAGCTGATTCCAGACCCTACTATTCCCTCCATCGAAACCGGAATCCGGCACCGGACGGCCGAGCGTGTGGCCAAACAAACCGGTAAGCTGGTGGTATCCATCTCCCAACGGCGGAATGTCATCACCTTGTATCAGGGCACGCTGCGCTATTCCCTCAAGGATATCGGCGTTATTCTGACGAAAGCCAACCAGGCTATTCAAACCCTGGAGAAATATAAAACCGTATTGGATCAGGCTTTGACCAATTTGGGGGCTGCTGAGTTCGAGGAAATTGTAACCACACATGATGTGTGCAATGTTTTGCAACGCATTGAGATGGTTCTGCGTATTAAAGGTGAGATCAAACGCTACATCAACGAGCTCGGCACGGAAGGACGCCTCATCAGTATGCAGCTGGAGGAGCTGGTAGGCAATACGGAGTATGAGCAGCTGCTTCTTTTGAAAGACTATGCAAGAGATCCATCGGAGGAAAGGGTAAAGGAAATCCGTCTGACCCTGAGGCGCCTCGGCAACGACGAGATCCTCAATCACAACGATCTGGCACGGCTGCTGGGTTACCCGTATTCCAACACCTCTATGGAAGAACA
>JAQSYT010000004.1 GCA_029256065.1 Paenibacillaceae bacterium | reverse complement strand
CGGCAGACGCAGGGATGATCTGGTGACCCAATTCAATACGGTGCGGGACCGCCAGCATCTCAAATGGCCTGAGGCTCAATATATCGGCTACTTTCAAGCCTACACCAATACCTATGCCCCGGTAGAGGAGCTGCGGGAATATTATGAGGTCATTCTGGAGCAGCCGGGTGTGGTGGGACTCTCCATCGCCACCAGGCCGGATTGCCTGCCGCCGGATGTGCTGGATTATCTGGAGGAGCTGAACAGCCGAACCTACCTGTGGGTGGAAATGGGGCTGCAGACCATTCATGAGAGCACCTCCCGGCTGATTAACCGGGCCCATGACACCGACACCTACTACAGGTCGCTTGAGGAGCTGCGCAAGCGGGGTATCCGCACCTGTGCCCATATTATTTACGGGTTGCCCGGCGAGGACCGGGAGATGATGCTGGCCACCGGCGACGCAGTGGCTCATATGGATGTGCAGGGCGTCAAAATCCATCTACTGCATCTGCTCAAAAAAACGCCTATGGTCCGCCAATATGAAGAGGGTCTGCTCCGCTTTTTGGAGAAGGACGAGTATGTGGAGCTGGTGGTGGATACTCTGGAGCGGCTGCCGCCGGATATGATCGTCCACCGCCTGACAGGGGATGCTCCCCGTGATCTCTTGGTCGGCCCCATGTGGAGCCTCAAGAAATGGGAGGTGTTGAATGCCTTCGATGATGAGCTGAGGCGGCGGGACACCTGGCAGGGCAAGCTTTGGACAGGAGGATAAAAAGATGGGATTTGTTTCGGTGCTGACCATGGCCCAGGAACTGGCTGCACAGCGCATTGAGCCGGGAGATTGCTGCATTGACGCTACGGCTGGAAACGGGGTGGATACTCTATTTCTGGCTAAAGAGGCTGGTCCGAAGGGTTTGGTTCACGCCTTCGATGTTCAAGAAACGGCCTTGGCCAGCACAGCCGCAAGGCTTTCCGGTGAGCAGCCGGAGCGCTCTTCTGGAGTCAGGCTGCATCTGGCCTCCCATGACCGGATGAAGGAATATGTGGATGCGGAGCCACACGGCCGGATCTCGGCGGTTATGTTCAATTTGGGCTATCTCCCTGGAGCGGAGCATCATGTCATTACCCAGCCCGGGACCACGCTAACGGCCCTGGACAGCGCCCTGGAGCTTCTGCGGCCCGGTGGGATGTTGACGGTGGTGGTGTACTCCGGCCATCCGGGCGGAGCAGAGGAAGCGGAAGCCGTGAACCGGTGGGCAGAGTCGCTGGCACAGCGGGAGTTTCAGGTGATGTGCTACCGGTTCATGAACCAGCGCAACTCCCCTCCGTATCTTATTGCCGTGGAGAAACGGCAGGCCGCCAAGTAAAACCGGATCAGATTCAGTCAGGTTAGGACAAAATGGACCGGGGCTTTTCCGGGGTGCTGCAGCAGTCGGACCGGAGAGTTTTCAGGGGTTCTGCAGCAGTCGGACCGGAGAGTTTTCAGGAGTCTCGGCAGGAGACAGACCCGGTTTTTCTGCGGACAGGCTTTACGGCATCCGGCCCGGTGATTACAATGGAATAAAACCTTTTATATGGAAAGCGGGGAATGGTATTATGAAGCCTTATCCTTTGCAATTTCAACCCGAGTTTAAGGAACGGGTATGGGGCGGCCGTAATTTGGAGCGCTTCGGCTATACAATGCCTGAGGGCAAAATTGGTGAGGCTTGGACCATCGGCGATCACGCCAACGGTACCACTAAGGTGATGAACGGCGAATTGGCAGGAACGGGCCTGGATGAAGTCCGTGAGCGCTTCGGCAAGGAATACTTCGGCAAGAAGGGCTTTTCCGAACGGACAGGCCGCTTCCCGCTATTGATCAAGTTGCTGGATTGCGAGGACGACCTCTCTGTGCAGGTGCATCCTACCGACGAGTATGACCGTTTGCCTGCGGGGGAGCTTGGCAAAACGGAGATGTGGTATGTACTGGACGCCAAACCGGGCGCGAAGATCATCTACGGCCTGAAGGCCGGGGAAACCCGGGAGTCGGTGACCGCAGCTATCGAGGAAGGCCGCATTATGGACACCCTTCACGAGGTGCCTGTGTCCGCCGGGGATACCTTCTATATTCCGGCCGGGACCGTCCATGCCCTGTGCTCCGGGGTCCTGGTGGCCGAGATCCAGCAAAACTCCGATACCACTTACCGGCTTTACGACTACAACCGTCCGGGATTGGACGGCAAGCCCCGGGAGCTGCATGTGGAGGACTCCCTTAATGTCATCGCGTATGACAATGCAGGCGCCGCCCGGATGACCACCGATCTGCCGGAGGCCGGCACATGGCTTACTATTGCCCACTCTCCCTATTTTATCGTGGAGAAGGGCAAGGTGGACGGCACCTGGAGGCTGGCCTCCCCGGGAGACAGCTTCGCCATCCATATTATCTGCGACGGAACAGGAACCCTCCGCTGGGCGGATGGCGAGCTTCAGGCGAAGCCGGGCGACTGCTTCCTGATCCCCGCCACCCTTGGGGATTATGCCTTCAGCGGCAGGCTGACCATGCTCCGCAGCCTGGTGCCCTAAAGGCGCAGCAAAAACCCCGCCTCTCCCCAAAGGGAGGCGGGGTTTGTTTTTGGGGCGGCCGCCAAGCGGCGGCTCGTCTGCGACTAGGGAAAGGCGACACCTGCGGTGTATCGTCGCATCACCTCTGGAGCATCGCCGGGACACCTGTGGAGTATCGCCACATCACCTCTGGAGCATCGCCGGGACACCTGTGGAGTATCGCCACATCACCTCTGGAGCATCGCCGGGACACCTGCCAAGTATCGTTGCAGCACCTGCGAGTGTCGCCGCAAAACCTGCGGATTATCGCCCCAGCACCTTCGGAGCATCTGCCCATATCCGTGCCAGCAACCTCTTCGTGTAAGCGCCAACAAATGATTGCTATATGGAAAAATGATAGAAAAAAGGGTAAATAGCGCACATAAAATGTATGTTATTCCCCTGATTCACCACAAATCGGCTCCTCGTATGGAGCAATAGCATACATTTTATATGTCTTATTCGTCTCAAAAGCAGCAATTTGAGGAAATAGCAATCATTTTATGTACCTTATTTGCTCCCCATAAAGCCGCCCTTCCTCAGACGCTCCAGCGGCGCTGAATAGTACCGCGGCCCTGCGCCTTCGCCACCGGCACCGCCTTCCCCGCCGTACAACACCAGCAGCAGCGTCTCCTCCGGCACAATCTCCCCGCTCTCCTCGTACACGGAGAGATTAAACGGCAGCACCTCCACCATGGCCCATTTGTGCAGCTCCCGCTCGTTCCACTCTGTCCCGGCCAGCTCCGGGGACAACACCCCAGGCTCCCGTGCAGCCAACCGCAAAAGCTCCGCCTGGCCATTTTTGCCCAGAGTAAAGTCCCACCAGATCTTCCGGGGCTTGTACTTGTGGTTCAGGAAATAATCCAGCTTCATCAGCCCCAGCGCTGTTTCATGCCCGGCGATGCCCCACTCCTGCAGGAACGCCTGCAGCCGGCTGAACAGATCCTCCAGCTGATAGCCGATCCGCGACCAGCCCCGTTTTTCCCAATAGTCTCCGAACTCCTGGAAAAAATCAAAGGCTGATGGAAACTCATGCCGGATCAGATATTCCGCAGTCCGGTCCAGCCGGTGGGAATTCCAGTATTTCTCCAGCACATCCTCCACCCGCTTGATACGGATTACATCGTCGAAGGAAAGCACGTCGTTGCTCAGCATCTCATAGGGCGCATCCTCCATAAACACATAGCCGTATTTGGCCGCATCCCGGCGCAGGCCCGTCCCCCGGAGCAGCTTCAGGAAGCCCAATTGCAGCTCCTCCGGACGGAGAGCAAACACATCATTGAAGGTTTTGCGGAAGGAGGCGTAATCCTCCCCGGGCAGTCCGGCAATCAGGTCCAGATGCTGGTCGATGGCGGCAATCTCCTTCACCTTATTCACCGTCCGGGCCAGCTTCTCAAAATTCTGCCGCCGCTCCACCAGCCGGTTGGCCTCTTCATTGGTGGATTGGACGCCCACCTCGAAGCGGAACAGCCCCTTAGGCGCATTCCCCGCCAGAAAGTCCAGCACCTCCGGCCGCATAATGTCCGCTGTAATCTCGAACTGGAAGGTGCAGCCGCCATGATTCTTAATAAGGTGGCCGAAAATATCCATGGCATAATCCCGCTTGATATTAAAGGTGCGGTCCACAAACTTCACCAGCTTGGCCCCGGAATCCACCAGGTACTCCAGGTCGCGCTTAGTCCGGTCCAGGTCGAAATACCTTACCCCTACCTCCGTGCTGGACAGGCAGAACTGGCAGTTGAAGGGACAGCCCCGGCTGGTTTCGAAATAGACTACCCGGTTGGGCAGGGCGGGCACATCCTCCGCAAAGCGGTGGGGCGTAGGAATCGTATCCAGCACCAGCTTATGTCTGGGGGGATTCACCACAAGCTCCTCACCCTGCCGGTAAGCGGCTCCCAGCACCTCCCGCCAGCGCTTCTCTCCCCGGATCTCCGTAAGCAAATGGTGGAAGGTCTCCTCCCCCTCTCCCATCACGATGAAATCCGCCTGGGGAATGCGGCGGAGCCAATACTCCGTGTCATACGAAACCTCGGGACCGCCCAGCACAATGGTCAGCCCGGGCTTCAGCTGCTTCAGCGCAGCGATTATCTTGATCGTCTCTTCAATGTTCCAGATGTAGCAGGAGAAGCCCAGCACATCGGGGCTTTTCAGATACAGGTCGGTCACCACCTGCATCACCGGGTCCTTGATGGTATATTCGGTAATTTCAATATCAAACTCCCGGCCGCTGTACGCCTTCAGATAGCGCAGCGCCAGGGAGGTATGGATGTACTTGGCGTTCAGGGCGGCGAGTACCACCTTCATGGGAATCAAGCCTCAATTCGTATAAGATAAGTTGCTTCTATCATAACCAGACTCCGCCTCTAAAAGCAAAGTCCAACATGTTATCCGTCCGAATGTCTACGGCTGTCTGGAATGCTGGAGCACGTCGGGAGAGAGCAAGCAGCCGAGCCGATAGGCGGGTATGGCTTTTCACCTTATTGACATAAACTCTTGAAAAACGTAAAATAAACATACTAAAACAATCGGATTTATATTTAAATTCAGGAGGTTGTTATGGAACGAATTGCGGAATGCCTGACGGATCTTATCGGTAACACCCCGCTGCTAAGGCTGGGAAAATATGCGGAAAGCCACAGCCTTCCGGACACCACCCGGCTCCTGGCCAAGCTGGAATACTTCAACCCCGCAGGCAGTGTGAAGGACCGGATCGGTAATGCCATGATCCAGGATGCGGAGGAGCGGGGTGTGCTTCATCCCGGCGGCACAATTATCGAACCCACCAGCGGCAACACCGGCATTGCCCTGGCTTTTGTGGCGGCAGCCAAGGGCTACCGCTTGATTCTCACCATGCCGGAAACCATGAGTGTGGAGCGGCAAAACCTGCTGCAGGCTTTAGGTGCGGAGCTTGTGCTGACCCCAGGTGCGGAGGGCATGGGCGGGGCGATCCGGCGGGCCAATGATTTGGCTGACGCCATTCCCGGCTCCGTCATCCTCCAGCAGTTCGACAACCCGGCCAATCCTCAAACACACCGCACCACCACAGCGGAGGAGATCTGGGCGGATACGGATGGCAAGGTGGATATTTTCGTAGCGGGAGTGGGTTCCGGAGGCACTATTACCGGAGTAGGCGAGGCGCTGAAGAAGAAAAATCCGGCCATCCGCATCATCGCTGTAGAACCCCAGGATTCTCCGGTGCTGTCGGGAGGCCGTCCCGGCCCCAACCGGATTCAGGGAATCGGCGCAGGCTTTATTCCCAAGGTGTTAAACCAGAATGTCTATGATGAAATCATTGCCGTGAAATCCGTTGACGCCTACGAAACCACCCGGGAGCTGGGCCGCCGGGAGGGGCTTCTGGTAGGCATTTCCTCCGGGGCTGCAGTATGGGCGGCGGCTGCAGTGGCAGCCCGTCCGGAATCCAAGGGAAAGACTATTGTTGCTCTGCTGCCCGATTCGGGAGAGCGCTATCTGTCAGTCCCCGGCTTGTTCGACTAGAGGCTGTCTTCACACAGTCCCAGATTCCAAGCAAAGATTCCAAACAAAAGGCTGTCCGCGGTATAGATCCTGAAAGACAGGAATCTTACCGGCTGGACAGCCTTTTTTTCCGAATAAACAAATCAGGTACGGTAAGCTTCAGCAGCTTATGTCTGGAAATCCGCATATGCTCTCCCCCGGTCAATAGGTGGCGTGTCTGCCCCAATCCGAGCAGTCCTCCTCAGCCACTCCACGCAGGGACAGCTCCATTTGCTCCCGGGCGCGTGCCATTTCCATCAATTCTCCGAAGGGATCGGTAAAATCCTGCTTCAGACGGGAATGGTCCTCCACCAGCTTGGTCATACGGTACAACAGCATACATTCAGCCTCCTTCAGGCATCCATTTGGTCTTCAACCCGTTTCCATGGTACACTGCAAACATCAACGGATGATGAACACTTATGCCGTATATGGTAAAATGCCCATACGTAGGCTGTTTTATACATGCCGGAACCGGTCCTATGCGGCCAGAGGGCAGCCACTAGCGTATTTTTAAAAGAAAATGAGGGATTGCATTGAGCAAGTCCAATGAAACTGTCTTTACCGCTTCGGAGCATGAAGAATTGCTCCCCTTCCTGATCCGCAATATGCCGGGCAAGGGAAGAAACCATGTGAAAGCCATTCTGGCCAGAGGCCAGGTGTATGTAGGAGGCAAACGCACCACCAAGCACAACCACCCCCTCTCTCCAGGGCTGAAGGTGGCTGTCTCCTGGACCAAAACCTTCGAGGAGGAGATCCTTCAAGGCGTCTCTGTTCTGTTTGAGGACGACCATCTGCTGGTTGTGGAAAAAGAGGCCGGGCTCTTGTCCATCGCCTCCGATAAGGAGCAGCAGCTTACCGCCTACGCCATGCTGACGGATTATGTCCGGCGCACCAATCCCCGCAACCGGATTTTTGTCGTCCACCGGCTGGACCGGGATACCTCCGGGGTGATGATCTTCGCCAAAACGGAGAAGGCCAAGGAAACCCTGCAAAACAACTGGGAGAACGCCGTAGAGGCACGTATCTATGTAGCGCTGGTGGAGGGCAAGGTGCGGCAGCCCGAAGGCGTTATTACCTCCTGGCTGAAGGAGAGTTCAACCCTGAAGATGTACTCCAGCCCCCATCCCAACGACGGCCAAAAAGCGGTAACCCGCTATAAGGTTCTGCAGCAGAACCAGGCGTATACGCTGATGGAGCTGGAGCTGGAAACCGGGCGCAAGAACCAGATCCGTGTCCACATGGAGGATATCGGACACCCCATTGCCGGGGACAAAAAATACGGCTCCCGCCAGAATCCCCTGGGACGGCTGGGTCTGCACGCCCAGTCCATCGCCTTCACCCACCCCGTAACCGGTGAGGCGCTGCGTTTTGCAACCAAGGTGCCTAAGTCCTTCTATAAGCGCTCCGGGGAAGAGCAATAATTGCGCAACAACCAAAAACAATTTCCCGAATGAAAATGCTGCAGTCGTGCATTTTCGTAAAAAAAAGACCGGCAAGGACGGGTTCCGTCCTCCGGTCTTTCGCTTTCCCATAAGACTATTCCCGGGGCTTGTCTTCCTTATCGGTGATTTCCCCGCGTTCCTTGCGCTCCTCCAGATCCTGCTCCATCATATCCTGGTAATCTGTGGTGATATGGTACGCCGTTACCTGGTCACGGGTCACCTCAAACACCTCATTATAATCCCAGGAGGACTCTTCGGTACGGGACCGGCCTCTTAATGCGTACCGCTGCTGGCTGATGGTGATGAACCGCTCCTCATCATAGAAGGCCTCGTCATGCGCCCCCAGCTTCAGATCCAGCCACTCCTTGGAAAAGGTCACCTTGCGTCCCAATTTATACATTGTATCCATGTATGCTTTGCCTCCTTGTGCTTACGCCTGCGGCTTGCGCAGCTTGCCCAGCTCGGAGACGATGGCATCGATCTCACTGACACTGAACCGTTCCTTGCTGGAAACCAGATCGTAGATATCCTGCAAATCCTCGTATTTGTTCTCATCAAAAAATTCCGGCCGGATCGCCGCGCCGCTGGCTACCCGCAGCTTGGTTTTAATCGCTTCAATCATATAGGCAATGGATTCCTCTGTATTGCGGGACAAGTCCATGGTCTACCGTCCTTTGCGGTTTTTTACGAAAATGCATGACTGCAGCATTTTCATTCGGGGGCTCCCCCAAAAGTACCCGGAATTTGCTTCGAAGCATCTCGTCACTTTTGGGGGACTGTTTTTACTATTGTAACACGCCAGCCGGCAAAAAACACCGGAAGAGGTTATCCCTCTCTCCCGGTGCTTGTTTGAGATCATTATAGTGTATATCCGGCTCTAGGCAAAATATGCCGCAAAGCGGATTGCGCAAGCTCCCCCGTTACCGGGCAGCGACCTCGCATCCGATTTCCTCGTCGCTCAGGAAGCAGGCCGGATCATCCGCCCACAGCTCGCCATGCACTGCCAGAGAGCGGGAACGGAAGTTGCCGTTGCAGATGTCCAGGTACCGGCAGCTGCCGCAGCGCCCTGTGAGCAGAGGTTTTCTGTCCCGGAGCCCAGCCAGCACTGGATGGGTTCCGAACCAGATATCCCGGAAGGGCTCCTGCTTCACATTGCCGAAGGTGACGTCCGGCGTAAATTGGTCGGGATGGACATTGCCCAGGTGGTCAATGTTGCAGATGGCAATGCCTGTCCGGTTGCCGCCGTTCATCCGCAGCTTGCGGAGGATATCTGCCGCCCGCTCGCCGTTCAGCTCCAGAGCCTTCATATAAAGGTAAACAGCATCCGCATGATTGTCTACAGTGAGAAGCTCCTTGTGCAGCCCGCGGCGGTTGAAGTCCCGGGCCTTCTCGAAGATATAGTCCAGCGCAGCCCGGGTTTCCTCATGGGAGATATCGTCGGACAGGGAACCCCGGCCGGTATAGACCATGTGGTAGAAGCAGGCCCGCTGGATGCCCTCCTTCTCCATCAGCTCAAAAATCAGCGGCAGCTGGGCGATGTTATGCCGGTTCATAGTAAAGCGCAGGCCCACCTTCTGGCCCTGGGCGATACAGTTGCGCACTCCGCGCATGGCCAGCTCGAAGGCTCCGGTCCGGTTGCGGAAATAATCGTGGACCTCGCCGATACCATCCAGGCTGATGCCCACATAACCTACGCCCAGCTCCTTGATCCGGCGGGCAGCTGCTTCATCTATCAAGGTGCCGTTAGTGGAAAAGGTAATGCGGATCCCTTTGCTGATGGCATATTCCGCCAGCTGGAAAATATCCGGCCGTGCCAAAGGCTCCCCGCCGGAAAACAGAATGACGGGGACCTTCATCTCCGACATGTCATCGATTAGCCGGAGAGCCTCCGCCGTATCCAGCTCCCCTTCGTACTTTTTATTCTCGGAATTGGCATAACAATGCATACATTTTAAGTTGCAGGAACGGGTTACGCTCCATACGACTACCGGTCCTGCTCCCGAATGGGTACCGGTCCGGTGGCCCCGGGACCCCTCTGAATACCGGAGCTGGTCGCCGTAGGACTCCACGTCCGCAAGGAGATGAGATATGGCTAACATGGCTGTCTCCCCTTTCATACATCCTACTTGTGTTCCCCAAAATCATATAAACTATCCCCGCCATCATAAGAGGAGCAAGGGCCGTTTAATGGCAATATTGTCTAAATTGTAAACGAATCAGCCGGACAAACTCTGTGATTATTATCATAATGGAATGATTTCGGATTTGATATGGTAAGACTGTTAACAAGCGGTTTTTGGAAAATGAACCCAAGGGGGATGACGGATATGATGCCTGTTGATTTTAACCGTAATCCATTTATTGTAGTGTGGGAAATTACCCGGGCATGCGCCCTGCATTGTGTGCATTGCCGGGCGGAAGCGCAGCACCGGCGCCATCCGGACGAGCTGTCCACGGAGGAGGGCAAGCGCCTGCTGGACGAAATCCAAAGCATGGATTCGCCTATCTTCGTGTTTACCGGCGGCGACCCGCTGATCCGGGAGGACTTGTTCGAGCTGGCCGCTTACGGCAAAAGCATCGGCCTCCGGGTATCCATGACCCCTAGCGCAACTCCACGGGTCACGAGCGATTCCATGAAAAAAGCGGCCGAGATCGGCCTTGACCGCTGGGCCTTCAGCCTGGACGGCTCCACTGCCGCCATTCATGACCGGTTCCGTGGCGCCTCCGGCTCCTTCGACCTGACCATGCGCTCACTTAAGTATCTCCGCGAGCTGGGAATGCCTTTGCAGATCAACACCACCGTATGCGTACATAACAAAAACGACCTGCCCAACATCGCCAGCCTGCTGACAGAAATGGGTGTGGTCATGTGGAGTGTGTTCTTCCTGGTGCCCACGGGCAGAGGCAAGGATGACGACATGATCTCACCTGAGGAGGGCGAGGAAATTCTTCATTGGCTGGCGGAGCTGGGGGAACGGGTGCCCTTCGGCGTGAAAACCACCGCCGCCCCCTTCTACCGCCGGGTCCTGGACCAACGGGCCAAGGCGGCGGGACGCCATCCCGGCGAGGTAGCCGGGCGAATGCTGGGGGTACCGGAGCTGGCTACCGCCACCGGCAAACATCCCTTCGCTGCGGCAGCCGGGCAACCGCACGCAGCGGCAGGGCATCCTCACGCGCAGCGCAGCAGCAGCCCCTTCGGAGCGGGCGATGGCAAAGCCGCCATGCGGGCCCCCCGGGGCGTCACCGACGGCAGCGGGTTCGTCTTCATCTCCCATACGGGAGAAATATCCCCTAGCGGCTTCCTTCCCCTCGTCTGCGGCAATGTGCGGGAGGAGAAGTTGTCCGATGTGTACCGGAACCATCCGGTCTTCACCTCCATCCGCTCGCCGGAGCTGTACACCGGCAAATGCGGCGTCTGCGACTACAGCCGCATGTGCGGCGGCTCCAGAGCCCGGGCCTATACCGCCACCGGCGATTATATGGGCAGCGACCCCGCCTGCGCCTACACCCCGCCTGCCTGGGCGGAGCTTGTGGGACAGCAGTAACTGGCAGATATCCGGGTCTCCAGCTAAGAACCCGGCCTGTTCCTGCTCCGGCAGGGGCAACACTGGACTGTACCCTGCGCTTACGGAACTTAGAGACTCTTACAGACCCTTTTGGGTCTGTTTTTGCATTTTACGGAACTGAGAGGCCCTTACAGGCCTTTATTTTGCCTGATTCCCTCTGCCACGCCTGCTAACGGTCGCTGTGTTCCGTTAGAATCGCCAATAGCTGAAAATCCAGCTTTAAGAGCCGTTGAGTTCCTTTACAGCCACCAGCCACCCACACATCCGCTATAAGCGCCGCTGTGTCCGTTAGCGCAGCTCCAGTCTGAAACTTGGGCTTTATCACGCACGCCCGATCACTGTTCTACACCTGCCGTTAGCCCAGGCGGCCCTATACAAAAACATAAACGGCGCCCCGCGTTAATCCCACGCGAGGCGCCGTCTTGTTTCCCCAGTATAGACAGAAACGGAAAAATGTCTTTCGCAGAGCAACACTACAACGTTTAAACCCGTTAAATCGCTAAAGTAGAGAGACGCGTTTATTCAGGTGTTATGTTCCTGCATAGGAACTCCACATGCTCGACGGCCAAGCTTTCCACTTCCTCGTAGGACTGGTAGTAATGAATGCTGTACGAAATAAACCCGTGCAAGGACATAAACAGAATCCACGGCATGGAATACAGCTGGCCCGGAGTAAGCTCATCATGGGCGAACACACCCCTGACGACCGTGGCAAACATCTCCATACATTGAGCCTGCTTGGTCCGGGAATACTTGCGCAGCTCACCGTCCCGGACGGTAAACATAATCTCATAATGATGCGGGTTTTCCATGCCGAAGCGGATAAACTCCAGCATGACCTCCTTCAGGCTCCCGATATCACAGGATTCGGACCGGTCAAGCATTTCTTTCTGGCGGGACAGCAGGTAGTTGAAATCCTCCACTACCAGCGCATAGAAGAGCTCGGCTTTATCCCGGAAATGGTAATACAGCGCTCCATGGCTATAACCAAGTGCTTTGGCTATGCTGCGCATGGTCAGCGTGTCATACCCTCTGGTCACAAACAGCACCCGGGCCTCCTCTAAAATCCTGTCTCTGCTCAATTCCTGATCAACTATTCTTCTTGCACACATGCTCTCTCCACCTGCTTTCTCCTCGATCTTCTATGTTTATATATCTTGATGATCGATGTAAGACGCCTCGCCTTTCCGAATCTCCGCCTGACCCTGGGTCAAATCAGTCATCCACAAAATGAACGGGTCAGCCTCCTCCGCAAGGGGCTTGCACATAAGGGTTACCTTGTCGGTAAACTGGGTTTCCCCCATTAGCGTACCGCGGTTGCGCAGCTCATTCTCCACCTTGCCCAGCCAAGTATAGTCAACGGATACGTGAATATCCTGATGCAGCATTTTGCAGACTGGACCCGAAGCAGCGATACCCGCTACCGCCCCATCCGTATATGCCCGGATCAATCCGCCAGCTCCCAGCAGAATGCCGCCAAAATACCGGGTGACAACCACAACCACATTCTTCAGCCCCTGCTGCCGGATCACCTCCAGAATCGGCTTGCCAGCGGTTCCGCTGGGCTCGCCATCGTCGGAAGCCTTCTGGATCTGGTCCCGCTCCCCGACCATATAAGCCGAGCAATTATGAGTGGCATTCCAATACTGTTTCTTCACCGATTCAATAAAAGCGATGGCCTCCTCTTCGGATTCCACCGGTCTGGCCTGCCCGATAAACCGGGACTTCTTAATGACAATCTCAGCGGATCCCCATTGGCTGACTGTCTTATATTGCGATAGCATGCAGCAGCATCCACCTTCATATAGAGTCGCTTTAAAGCATTCTAGCATAGAAGTAATCAGATTTCTATAACTATTCACTCAATTATTTGTGACATATCTCAAACAATTCATGACATAAATACTCGGACGGATGGACATTTGTACTCTCCCAGGAGGCCTTAACGTTATATTACCTGACTTATTGGCCGTTTGTCAGTAAATATTTTCCCGTCGGGCTGATTATTTCCGTTTATCGCCATAATTTTGGTTATGTAATCTAACATGTCTTCAATATATAAACAGCCCCCTTCTCTTTCGAAAAGGGGACCGGATTGCATATTTATTCACTTTTCAAATCAAAATTGGGGTGAACTTGCTTACAGGCGCTTCTCCAGCTCTTCCTTTTCCTTCTCGAAGCCCGGCTTGCCCAAAAGCGCGAACATGTTCTTCTTGTACGCTTCCACACCCGGCTGGTCAAACGGATTGACGCCGGAGAGGTAGCCGCTGACGCCGCAGGCCTTCTCGAAGAAATAGACCATATAGCCGAAGGTGTACGGGGACATATCCGGCAGGGTCACCACCAGATTCGGAACACCACCGTCGCTGTGGGCCAAGAGAGTGCCCAGGAACGCCTTCTTGTTGACGAAATCCATGGTCTTGCCGCTCAGAAAATTCAGTCCGTCCAGATCCGTAGGATCGGTGCCGATGGTCAGGTGATACGGCACTTCCGCCACTTGGATGACAGTCTCGAACAGGTTGCGGTTGCCCTCCTGGATGAATTGGCCCATGGAGTGCAGATCTGTGGAGAAATCCACGGAGGACGGGTAGATTCCCTTGTTATCCTTGCCTTCACTTTCGCCGAAGAGCTGCTTCCACCACTCGGACACAAAGTGCAGGGAAGGCTCATAGTTCACCAGAATTTCGGTGGTTTTGCCTTTACGGTACAGGGCATTGCGCACCGCTGCATATTGGTAGGCTTCATTCTCGGCCACGGAAGGGCTGGAATAATCGGTTCTGGCTTCAGCTGCACCCTGCATCATGGCATCGATGTCCACGCCGGCTGCGGCAATGGGCAAGAGACCTACAGGAGTCAGCACGGAGTAGCGTCCGCCCACATCATCCGGAATCACGAAGGTTTCGTAGCCTTCCTCGGCAGCCAGCTTCTTCAATGCTCCGCGGGCTTTGTCAGTGGTGGCGTAGATCCGCTTTTGGGCGCCTTCCTTACCGTATTTGCGCTCCAGGAGCTCCCGGAAGATCCGGAAGGCGATAGCCGGCTCCGTGGTGGTGCCGGACTTGGAGATCACGTTGACGGAGATATCCTTGCCGTCCAGAAGCTGCAGCAGATGCGACGTATATGTAGAACTGATATTATTGCCGACAAAATAAATCTCAGGCGTCTTGCGCTTGTCTTTCGGGAGAATATTATAGAAGGAATGCGTCAGCATTTCGATGGCGGCACGGGCTCCCAGATAGGAGCCGCCGATCCCGATGACGACCAGCGCATCCGAATCAGACTGGATTTTTTCGGCTGCCTTCTTGATCCGGTCGAACTCCGCCCGGTCATAATTCACCGGAAGATCAATCCAACCCAGGTAATCTGCGCCGGCACCGGTGCCGTTGTGCAGGTCATCGTGGGCGGCCTTGATAGCGCCTGCCAGGTTGTCCACCTCATGCTTGCCGATAAAGCCCAATGCTTTGCTGTAATCAAACTGCAATTTTCCGCTCATTGGTCAAAAACCTCCTTATCCAATTGGGGGCTCCCCCAGTCAGCCCTGCTGCCGCTTCGCTATGCGCCGGGTACCATGAAAAGATAGAATCTGGGCCTTCACTTCAGGCAGCGCTTCACTTTTGAGGGATGATTACTGCATATATCTGGTGTCTATGATAAGAATACTTATTCAATGCCCGAATTGCAAGTAAGGTCTTTCACATACTTCCGGGCGCATGGTAAGATAAGGACAAGAGGTGACATAGATGAAAACCATCGGTTTTATCGGGCTTGGCACCATGGGAATGCCCATGGCTGTCAATCTGCTCAAAAGCGGATATACGGTATACGGCTATAACCGCACGGCCTCCAAGCGCGAGGAGTTGAAAGCGCTTGGCGCCCTTGAGGCGGCCACTCCTGCGGAGGCTGCACGCCATGCGGATGTGATTTTTACTAATGTCAGCAATGATGATGCATTACTGGAGGTCGTGTATGGACCCGGGGGTATTCTGGAGGGCGTACGGCCGGGACTCACAGTAATTGACTGCAGCACCGTCTCTCCTGCCACCAGCTCCCGAATTGCCGAAGAGCTGAAGGCGCAGCAGGCTTTCTTCTTGGATGCCCCTGTAACCGGCAGCAAGCCTGCGGCGGAGAGCGGCTCTCTGGTGTTCATGGTGGGCGGTGATGCCGCCACCTACGAGGAGCATCTGGACCTGTTCGAGGTGCTGGGCAGCAAATCCCTGTATATGGGCGACAGCGGCTCCGGCTCCTACGCCAAGCTGGCCCACAATACCATCGTGGGCATCAATGCCATCGGCTTGATGGAGGGCTTCTCCATCGCGGCCAAAGCAGGCCTCTCTCCGGAGAAATTCCTGGAGATCGTCACCGCCGGCGGCGCTAACAGCCGGCAGGCGGAGCTGAAGGGCAATAAGATCATTCAGCGGGATTTCTCCAACCAGTTCTCCACTGCCCTGATGCTGAAGGATCTCCTGCTGGCCCAGAAGCTGACGGCAGGCTTTCAGCTTCCTGCACCGCTGCTCCATGCAGCCACCTCCATTTTCCAGATGGGCCTGGCCAAGGGGTTGGGTGACCAGGACTTATCCTCCGTCATTCAATGCTATGAGGACTGGATGAAGCTCACCATTGCCCCCTCCGGCGACAGGACGGCACCGGCAGAGAAGGAGCGCCGCGGCGCCAACCGGATCAGCCTGGGTATCAAGCTGCACCTGTCCGTGTACCAGTGGGAGCAGGAAGGCAGCTTCTCGGGGCAGAATATTGAAGGAACCCTCCATGACCTGTCCGAAAGCGGGCTGCAGATCAGCTCGGCTTTCCCATTAGCCCAGGATATGTTCGTGGTGATCCACTTCCCTAAGGAGGCTGATCTGCCTCCCATTACCGGCAAGATTATCCGCATTGACTCCCGCGAAGGTCAATTCCGCTACGGCTGTATGCTATCGGGATTGCCGCCTTATACCCGGATCAAGCTGGAGCATTATATCAAGCGGCATGAGGGCTGATCGGGACCTGTCCCACAGCTTGCCGTCTAACATTGGCCCGGGGCTTCCCGGGCTTTTTGTTTTCCGGGGGCTCCCCCAAAAGTAATCGGTATACGCTTCAGCGCTTCTCTTCACTTTTGGGGGGTTCGTTCTCCCCGAAGATTCCCCGGGTAAACCGCACCCACTCCCTGGCCGCCAAAGGCAGGTAGCTCTTTTTACCCCAGATCATCCCCAAATGCCACGGAATTTGCGGCTCTACCAGGTCCAGCACGGCGACTCTGTGCGTATCCAGCGACCGGCAGATGGTTTCCGGCAGCATGGCCACACCGAGCCCCGCCGCAGCCAGCTCATAAATGAAATCCCACTGGGAGCTTTCATACTGGACGTTCGGCTTGAAGCCAGCCCGCTGGCATTCCGCGATAATCCGGTCATGAAGGGCAAACTCCTCCTTGAACAGGATGAACGGCTCCTCCGCCAGCTTCTGCAGGGGCACGCAGCCACTGTCCGCCAAGGGATGGTTGGCCTGCACAATCACCTTCAGCTGCTCCTTCACCACCGTGAAGGAATCAAACCGCTCCTCATCCACCGGAAGAAGGACCACCCCCACATCCAGCTTGCCCTCAGCCACTTTGGTCTCAAGCTTCTTTGCCCCGTCTTCCACCATTTGAATCACCAGACCGGGATATTTCTGCCGAAACTGCCTCAGCACCTGGGGAAAAAAGCTGGACCCTGCCATCGGAGGAATGCCGATGCGGATCGCCCCCTTGCTCAAATTGGTCAGATCCTCCAGCTCCAGCGTGAGATTATGGAAGGCTTCGGTGATATTATGGGCCTGTACGGTGATGGCTCTGCCCGCATCCGTAAGCTCGATCCGCTTGCCGTCCCGCTTGAACAGCTCCACCCCCAGCTCCTCCTCCAGGCTCTTGATCGCCTTGCTTAGGGTGGGCTGAGTAATATGAAGAGATTGGGCTGCCCGGGTGAAGCTCCCGCTTCGTGCCAGCTCCAGAACATATTGCATATGACGGATATCCATAGGTGTCCTCCCGCTATAGCTAAATGGAATGGAAATCATTCGATTCATTCATTTTACCAATGAAAGCACATGATGTACACTTTCAAAAGGAGGGATTCTTCATGAAGCCATTATTACGGGGGTTCGGCCAGGTGATCTGCTTCATTCTATATTCCATGCTGATCAACGCCGTCACTGCCGCGCTTCATCTGCCGGTTCCGGGAAGTATCGTAGGAATTGTGCTGTTGTTTGCGCTATTGCACTTCAAGGTGATCAAGCTGGAATGGGTGGACCTGGGCTCCAAATGGCTATTGGCCGAGATGCTGCTGTTTTTCATCCCTCCGGTAGTAGGCATTGTGGAATACAAGGATTTAATGCTGGAGAATGGCTTACGGATTACCCTGGTCATTGTGTTCAGCATACTGTGTGTTATGGTCATAACGGGTTTGATCGCAGAGAAGCTGTCGGCCCATGAAGGGAAGTGACAGTCATGATCCTGGGAATAAGCTGCTTTATCTTAACCGTGCTGGTCTATTTCGGCTCCAAAACCTTTTACAAGTCCCACCGGCGGGTGCTGTTTACCCCGGTTATTCTGACACCGCTTCTGGTTATCATCATTCTGGCCTTCACGGATATCCCCTACAATACGTACCATGAGGGCACCCGCTACATAAGCAATATGATCGGTCCCGCCACGGTGGCATTGGCCGTTCCCCTATACAAAAACCGCCATGTGATGAAAAAGCACGCCCTCTCCATTCTGATTAGTGTGCTTACGGGGTCTACTGTAGCGATTGTCAGTACCGCCTGGGCAGCCAAGATGCTCCATCTGGACCTGGCGATTATCGACAGCATTGCCCCCCGCTCCGCCACCACTCCCATCGCCGTGGTCGTTTCGGGACTCATCGGCGGTATTCCCGCCATTACAGCCGTTTTCGTGCTGGCTACAGGGGTGCTCGGCATGGTGCTGGGGCCTGTGGTTATCCGCTTCTTCCGCTTTAAGAACGATGTATCCCACGGTGTGCTTCTGGGCACCAGCGCCCATGCAGTCGGCACCACCAAGGCCTTCGAGCTCAGCTCCGCCTCCGGCTCTGTCTCTACGGTAGCCATGATTCTTACCGCCTTCTTCACCCTGTGTACGGCACCCTGGATCGTTCCCTTGCTGCTGTAGCATCTGCTAAACGTCAAAAAACCTCCGGATGCCTGCATGGTGCAAGCGTCCGGAGGTTATTTTCGTGCGGGGCTCCCGTAAAAGTACCCGGAATCGGCTTCGGAGCAACCCGTCACTTTTGAAGGATTATCCTAGATGTAGGAGCAGCAGTAGTCGGCAGGCGTCTTGACCTCCAGCTTGAAGCGCGTATGGGCCGGAACGGTGAATTCGCCGGAACCGTTGATTTCCAGCCATTCTGTGGCTCCCGGAAGCAGAACCTTCAGCTCCCCGGCCAGAATTTCCATGATTTCAATGGTGTCCGTGCCGAATTCATAATCCCCCGGGAGCATGATGCCCAGGGTTTTTTTGGTGCCGTCGGCAAACAGCACCGTGCGGCTCGTTACTTTTCCGTCAAAGTAAATATTTGCTTTCTTCACAACGGATACATTGTCGAATTGGGACATCGCTTCTACCTTCTCCCTATGATGAGGAAAGAGCGCCTGACGGCGCCCTCCTGTTCTTATTTCAAAAGCGCCTTCACCTTTGATGCCACATTATCCGGCGTAAAGCCGTATTCCGCCAGGACCTTCGGTCCCGGAGCGGAAGCGCCGAACATGCTGATGCCGAGAATTGCGCCCTGGTCTCCCACATAACGCTCCCAGCCCATAGGATAAGCCATCTCTACAGCCAGACGGGCCTTCACATCGGGAAGCAGGACGGAATCCTTGTACTCCTGCGGCTGCTTCTCGAACAGCTCCCAGCTGGGCATGCTGATGACGCGTACCTGCACGCCTTCCTCTGCCAGCTTCTTCTGGGCGTCCACAGCCAGGCTGACTTCGGAGCCGGTGGCGATAATTTGCGCCTGGGGCTTGCCGTTAGCGGCATCGGATACCACATAAGCGCCGCGGCGCACGTTAGCGCGGGCCAGCTCAGCGGTTTTCTCCAGCACAGGCAGGTTTTGACGGGTAAGAATCAAGGCTACAGGACCATCCTTGTTCTCGATAGCATATCTCCAGGCTTCCATGGTTTCGTTGGCATCGGCAGGGCGCAGCACGGTTACGCCGGGAATAATCCGCAGTGCCGGCAGCTGCTCGATAGGCTCATGGGTAGGCCCGTCTTCGCCCACAGCAATGGAGTCATGGGTCAGCACGTACACGCTGGGAGTCTTCATCAGCGCAGCCAGACGGACAGCCGGACGGAGATAGTCCGAGAAGACGAAGAATGTGCCGCAGTAAGCATGAACGCCGCCGTGCAGCATCATGCCGTTGGTTGCCGCTGCCATGGCGAACTCGCGTACGCCGAAATAGACGTTGCGTCCGGCATAGTTGGCGGGTGTAAACTGGTCAATGCCCTTCAGATGGGTATTGGTGGAGGACTCCAGATCCGCAGATCCGCCGATAAGGGTAGGCAGGTTAGGCGCGATAGCATTCAGAGCCTGGCCGGAGCTGGCACGGGTGGCTACTGCCTTCTCTGCGGAGGTGAGAACCGGAATATCCTTGTCCCAGCCTTCCGGAAGCTCGCCCTCCAGCGCCTGCTTGAACTGGCGGGCCAAATCCGGGAAGGAGGCCGCGTACTTGTCCACCAAAGCGTCCCATTCCGCGTTTTTGGATTCGCCTGCAGCCTTCACCTTGGCGAAGGTTACCTGCACTTCCTGCGGCACATAGAATTCAGGCTCCAGTGGCCAGCCCAGGGCTTCCTTGGTCAGCTTGGCTTCTTCGGTGCCCAGAGGAGAACCGTGGGGGCCCGCATGTCCGCCCTTGCCGCCCTTGTTGGGGCTGCCGAAGCCGATGGTGGTCTTCACTTCGATCAAAGTCGGACGGCTTGTGTCCGCCTTGGCCTTCTCGATGGCAGCAGAAATTTCGTCCAGATCATTCTCGTTTTCCACGCGGATGACCTGCCAGCCGTAGCTTTCGAAGCGGGCTTGGGCATTTTCCGAGAAGGACAAACCCAGTTCCCCGTCCAGGGAGATATCATTGGAATCATAAAGGACAATCAGCTTGCCCAGCTTCAAATGGCCGGCAAGGGATGCCGCTTCGCTGGAGACGCCCTCCATCAGGTCGCCGTCGCCGCAAATAGCGTAGGTATAGTGATCCACTACCGGGAAGCTATCCTTATTGTATGTAGCGCCGAGATGCGCTTCAGCCATCGCCATGCCGACTGCCATAGCAACCCCTTGACCCAGCGGGCCTGTGGTGGCGTCTACGCCTGCAGTGTGGCCGTATTCCGGATGTCCCGGAGTCAGGCTGCCCCATTGGCGGAATTGCTTGAGGTCGTCGATAGTCAAGCCATAGCCGGCCAGATGCAGAAGGCTGTACAGCAGCATGGAGCCGTGGCCTGCGGACAGGACGAAGCGGTCCCGGTTGAACCAGGACGGGTTGGCGGGATTCACATTCATATGGCGGGTCCACAGGGTATAAGCCATAGGAGCCGCTCCCATAGGCATGCCGGGATGGCCGGATTTGGATTTCTCGATGGCATCCACAGCCAGCATCCGGATGGTATTTACCGCCAGTTGATCGGTTGTCGTAAAGCTTACTGTCATTCGATCTTTCCTCCTTTAGGAAGTCTCCGGAAAAAATCCCCGGCACTATTGCTTTTATTCTAACATTACCTTACCCGAAACGCTAGAAGAAATGATAATTGGACCCTACCAATTATTTTAGTAAAAGGGTTTTATTCGACAATTAAAACGCACTTGTGCCGATGTATGAACAAGCAAAGACAAATCCCTGCCATATTCGACAGCAGATTAAGCAAAAATAGCACCTGGTGCTGTTTTCTGATCGCTATTCGTTTTAGCCGGGACCCACGTTCTTAACCACATCACCTGGAGGCCAGCTATCCGGACCGGGGATCCGTTATTTTGCCAAAATTCCAGTTTCTGCTGATTTCGAGGACTCACGGTACGCTATTTCCTCTAAAGGCCCCCCAAACCGGCTCTTTCCGGCACATAACGGCTCCTGTGTCCGCTCAGATCAATAAGCACCGTTTTCCCCAATAATAACGGCGCCTGTGTCCGTGGGATCGGCTGCCCCGCCGGCTAGCCTCAATTGTGTAAAAAAAGACGGAGGAGCGTTTCCGCCTCCCCCGCCCGCCGTCCGTTATGGCGTTTGCCTGCTAAAACACGACTGTTTTGTTCTCATGCACCAGAATCCGGTCCTCCACATGCCACGAAACGGCCCGCGCCAGTACAATCCGCTCGATATGGCGGCCGATGCGCTTCAGGTCATTCACATCGTCCCGGTGGCTGACCCGCTGCACATCCTGCTCGATAATCGGTCCCCCGTCCAGCTCCTCGGTGACATAATGGGCGGTGGCCCCGATGATCTTCACACCGCGGTTATAGGCTTGGGCATAAGGCTTGCCGCCCACAAACGCCGGCAGGAAGGAATGGTGGATGTTGATGATTCTGCCCTTGTAATGCTCGATAAACGCAGGGGAAATAATCTGCATGTAGCGGGCCAGTACGATACAATCCGCCTGGGCCTCCGCGATCAGCCGCATTTGCTCCTCCTCCGCCTGCTGCTTGGTTTCCGCCGTAACCCGCACCACATGGTAAGGAATGCCCATGGATTCCACCAGCTCGCGCATATCCGGATGATTGCTCACCACCAGCGCGATGTCCGCGTTCAGATCCCCCGCCTGCCATTGCCACAGCAGCTCCAGCAGACAGTGGTCCTCTTTGGAAACAAAGATGGCCAGACGTTTCTTGCGGTTCTCCGGCGTAATGCGCCAGTTCATGTTGAACTTGTTGGCCACCACCTCGGAGAAATCCATCACCAGCGTATCCAGTCTTCTGTCCAGCTCCAGAAGATCGAACTCGATGCGGATAAAAAACATGCCGCCGTCCGGGTCCATGGTATACTGGTCGGATTGGACAATATTCGCTCCGTGCTCATGCAGAAAACGGGATACCGCCGCAACGATCCCCGGCTGGTCCGGGCAGGAAATCAGCATGCATGCCCGGTCCTTCTTCACTTCCTTATTCCCCGTGCTTGAAGCCAATCGATTCATGACGAAGTAGAGCCTCCTTGTTTCCTGTAACCTTGCTTTGTATGTTCACTTGAGGAATTGTTATTATGCATTTACCATTGCCCGCAGATCCGCACCCGAAAGCCAGGCGGTCAGCCTCTGATTAATCTGCTCCTCCGTCAACTCCGGGAAAAGGGCAGCGTCCTCCAGGCGGTCATAAAGCCGCTCCATGGGCTCGCGCTTGTCTGCTTTTTTGGCTTTGGGATCATTCTTCAGCTCATGCCAAACCGTCAGGATGTAGTCCCGGTGATGGACCCCTTCCTGAGCGAAGAAATGGCCGATCCGCTCCACATCCTCCACAAACTCCTGCCCGAACCGCTCCACAACATTCCCGCGCAAAAGGGCAATTTCCACCTCGTACATGGGACGCTCCTTGCCGTCGGTTTTGCCGATCCAGGGCGTCTCCAGAATAAAGGGCAGATGGCCTAACTTCTCGTTTTGCACAATGGACTGAATGGCCTTGAAGCCGATATTGCCGGCCCCGATGGGAGCATGGCGGTCCTTGGCCGCTCCCCGGGGGTTCTTGCTGTCATTCACGTGGATGACGGCCAGCCTGTCCAATCCGACAAGCTTGTCGAACTGCTCTAAGACATGGTCGAACTCATTGACAATATCATAACCGGCATCATGGATATGGCAGGTATCCAGACACACCGTCAGCCTGTCGTTATTCTCCACATTATCGATGATGAGTGCCAGCTCCTCAAAGGTTCTGCCCATCTCCGTGCCTTTGCCCGCCATGGTTTCCAGGGCAATGCTCACGTTGGTGTCGGAGGTTCCCTTCAGCACCTCGGTTAAGCCCTGGGCAATCCGGGACAGGCCGTAGGCGGCGTCCATTTCCGTATACGCACCCGGATGAAGCACAATATTCTTCACGCCCAGATAATCCGTCCGCCGCATTTCCTCCTGCAGGAAGCGCACCGCAAGCTCGTAGGTTTCTTCCTTAAAGGAGCCGAGATTGACAATATACGGGGCGTGGACCACTATCTCGTCCATTCCGTGTTGGCCCATAATCTCCCGGCCTTCGTTCAGATATTGGTTCTCAATGGGCTTACGCCTGGTGTTGTGCGGAGCCCCAGTGTAGATCATGAAGGTGCTGGAGCCGTAAGAAACCGCCTCTTTGGCTGCATTCAGCAGCCCTTTGTCCGAGAAGGAAACATGCGAGCCAATCTTCAACATGGTCAAAAGTTCCGCCTTTCCTATAGGGGATTTGACCTATTGTAACACAGTTTCCGATCCCCCGGAAACAAGACGGCCTTAGGATTATTTGGAACAGGGAGTCTCCGGACCATGCCTCATTCGGGCCCGGAGCCGCTTCTGTTCACAGCTGGCGGCGGTGAAGCACGGTCAGCATCCGGTAGAAGTCCATGGAGCCCCCCTCCGGGGTATCGATAACCTCCTGGGCAACCGCAGCTTCCACTGCCTCCCCTGCCCACTCCGGCACCACAGCCAGACGGCTGCCGGCCTCCAGCGTTTCCGCACGAATGTCAAGCCTGCCCAACTGCAGCTCCAGGGCACCCAAACGCTCCAGCACCTCTCTGCGCAGAGCGGCCGCCGCCGTATCAAAGCCGGTAAAGCCCCGGGTTTGGATAATGCCCCATAATTTCTCCCAATAGGAGGGATCCCCGTCCACCTCTGCCGGAGCATCGGTAGCATATCCCGAGGCATATAACGCCTGGCATTGCTCAAGGGGAGTGCGCGCCGCCCGGACGGTAGCATACCTGGACGCCTGAAGAAACAGCTCATGGTCCCGGACGCTGTCCTCCAGGGAAGCATAGTAGCGCCATTGGGCCTGCACATTTTCGTAAACCTGGCCGTTTAATACCTCACGGGTTGTCCGAGTCACAAAACGGCCGTCCCAATAAGCATTGGGCACGCCGGAGCCCACCTTGATACCGAACAGGTTGCTCCAGAAGGGAACCTGTCCGCCGGTTTCCAGCAAGGCCTGCGCCAGCCGGACGGAGGGGAAAATCCGCGATCCTCCCGCATACAGCTCCTTGGAAATTGCCGCTACCCGGCTGATCAGCTCGTTCGAGGTGATTGCCACAAGCCCAACCCCTTTCCGACCTTAGAGACTCTCCCTGACAGTTCCTTGCTTGCGGTCATTGGTCCCGCAGACGAAAAAAGGCTTCCGCACCGCCCTTAATGGGAAGAACAGAAGCTTTTTTCCGCCCTCCCTCCAGCGTATGCACACGGTCCGCATTGTGTGAAGGCCCGGGGACCTGTCAGACGGTTAACCGGTTCATGACCAGAACAGCGGCTCCAACAGCAATGGCCGCCTCTCCCAGCTCGCCGCGGCTGAATTCCGCTTTGTAGCTGTGACGGTAATAGGTTCCCTGTAATGCCCTGTCCGCCGCCGTTTCGAAAAACACGGGATGGAGCCCCGCAACCGGTCCGCCCAAAATCACCTTCTCGGGGTGGAGAATATTCAACAGATTGGCAAGCCCGATACCCATATACGTACCCGCCTGCCGGAGCAAGCCGATAGCCGCCTCATCCTCTGCCTCCAGGGCAGCGGCTAATTCGGCAAAGCCGCCGGTCCGCCCTAGGGCGTTCCATCCCTGTTCCAGGGTATGGATGGATACATATGATTCAAGTGCGCCTCTATTGCCCTCTGCCTCCCGGTGGGGCAATCCGTCGGCCTGGATTATCATCTGCCCCGCCGCACCCTCCATATCCACAGCGCCGTACACGATGGCGCCTCCGGTCATCATGGCGGTCCGTATCCCCGCTCCCACGTGAACGTAAAGCAGATGCCTTTTCTTGGAGGAGGCTGCCCAATATTCTCCGGTCAAAGCCGCATTGGCCCCGTTATCCAGATAGACAGGGATGCCCAAGACCTGCTCCAGCCGCTCCTTGACCGGCACATCCAGCCAGCCCGGCGCTTTGAAATATAAGGGATCGAGAATGGTGCCCTTAACCGGGTCAAGAGGTCCAACCGCCCCGATGCCCAGACCCAGCACCTGGCTGTGGGGGATGCCGCGCACCTCCAGCATGTACTGGGCGGAAGCCGCCATCTCATGCAGCAGCATGTCCGGCGTGGCAGACTCAGACATGCGCCACACGGTGGAGCCCACAATATTCTGCCGCAGATCCGTCAGCACCAGCATGGACCGGGTCCGGGATATTTCAAGACCAAACGCATACGCATACTGGGGATTAACGCAATAAAGAATTGGCCGCCTCCCGCCTGTGGATTCGCCGAAGCCAACTTCCTGCAGCATTCCCTTCTCCGTCAGTTCTTCCAATATCCTGTTCAGGGTGCTGGGGGCCAAGCCGCTCTGCTCCAAAAGCTCCTGCTTGGCCACTGTATCCTGCAGCCGGACCAGACTGTACACATCCTTGGATTTACGCACCGCAATCCGTTGCTCCACTGCCTGCATCAAACACGACTCCTTTTATCCTGAAATAACCTAATCCTGGCTGAAGGCCGGAGAAGGTTATGGACGCCTATCCGTATACCGCCATCCCTACCAGTCCCGCCACCACAATCAACCGCAGCGGGTGAATCTTGTAAACCAGCAGCGCAACCAGCGAACCAGCAAAAATAACCAGTGCTACGGCCATCTGCATATCAAACACCGAACCGATCATCCCGTTGGAATCGGCGAACTTCACCGCGCCGTAGAGAATCAGCCCCGTCACCGCTGCCCGCAGCCCATAGAAGGCCGCTTGGACGTAGCGGTTTTCATTCATCCTGGCAAAAAACGCCGCCACCGCAATAATGATCAGAAAGGACGGCAGCGTCATCCCGGCCGCAGCCGCAATTGCTCCTGACAGACCGTCCACCCGGTAGCCGACAAAAATGGCGCTGTTGGTGCCAATGGGTCCCGGCGACATGCCTGCTACCGCAATGATATCCGTAAAATCGGAATTTGTCATCCATTTATGTGCTTCCACCTGGTGGGAGATAACCGGGATCATGGCATAGCCGCCGCCAAAGGAAAGCAGACCGATCATAAAAAAGGTTTGAAATAATGCCCAAAGTTCCATGATGTCAACTCCTAAGGGCTTTCTGTAAGGAAAGCCGGCTAGATTCCGTCCCCGAAGAAATAGTCCTCCACATACCTGCCCGTCTTCCCTGGCCTGCCCGCCAGCACGTCGGTTCCCGTCCAGCGCAGGCGCAGGGGTACAATCACCATACCGACTGCCATGCCCATTAATAAGGCAAATACCGGGTTAATGCCGGTGGCGATTAATAACACCAATACCCCCGCTGCCGTCACCAGCGTGGCCAAATCCTTAATAGCGGTCCGTCCCACCCGGATTCCCGCATAGACGATCAGCGCCACTACCGCGGGACGGATGCCCAGGAAGGCGGCCTTGATTTTGGGCTGGTCCCGGACTGCAAGGAACGCCATGCTCAACACCAGCACAATCAGAAAGGTAGGCAGCAGCACTCCCAGCAAAGCGGCAAGGGCGCCGGACAAGCCGGCAATCCGGTAGCCTACAAAGACGGAAGCGTTCACCCCCACTGCACCGGGAGTGGATTGGGCGATGGCGAAAAGATCCGTCACCTCTTCCTCCTCCAGCCACCCCCTTTTTTCCACCACCTCTTGATGGAACACCGGGATCATGGCATAGCCGCCTCCGAAGGTCACCGGACCCATCTTAAAAAACGACCAAAACAAACGCCCTAAGAGCGGCCAATTCAATCTATAAATAGAATTCATCATTCCTCGCCTCCTGGAACAAACAAAGCTGTCACTATCATTATACCTGACTTTATTCCATTTTGGAATAAACTTTTGTCCATAACAAAAAACCGGCTGCAGCGGATTCTGCACCGGCTATTGCTTTTACCGTTTCACTAGAGCGTATTACTGGATGCGCCCGCAGGCGATCCGACCGCCGGAATTGCCCGATGGGTCTGTCTTGTAATCATCCGCATGCTCATGAATCACCAGAGAGGTTCCCCCGGGACGGATCAGGGAATTGGGATGTCCCTCCGTCAGAGTCACATGCTTGGCAACCATCTCAGCCACAACCGTGCCGTCTGTTCCCACTACCAAATTGGGCAAGTCCCCGGCATGGGGACCATTGGGGTTATCAAACCCGTGCTGCTTGTTCATGGGATTAAAATGGCTGCCTGCGCTCTCAAAGCCCGGCGGCTCGCATTTGCCCGATTCATGGATATGTAACCCGTGTTTGCCTGGGGCAAGATTGAAGGCCTCCACCTTAATATGGACGCCCCTGGACATCTCCGTCAGCTCCGCCTGGCCCACCTTGGTGCCGTTTATGCCGATAAGCTCTACCATCCTCTTGGCGCCTACGTCAGCACTAACCTCCCGGGCGTTCTGTTGGCTGGTGTAGGATACAGCCGCCAACAGCAGCAGCGCCGCGGCAGCCCATACTCCCGTCTGTTTACCCATTGCAAATCCTCCGATTCTTGATAATCTTTAAAATTCCCCCGTCAGCATCGGTGCTCCCACAGCCAGATTCCAACCCCCTGTCTCCGAATTGCGGTGAAGAGCGGTTTGAAGGCCGGCCTGCGTTCCCGCCGCCTTCAGGCCGGTCCGCTCCGTCTTGTACAAGGTATTCACGATTCCTTGATCCTTATAGGTATCCAGCTCCTGCGCTGCCAGAAGTGTTTCCGCCAGTCCGCTTACCGCTCTCTCCGGCTGCAGGGCTTCGGTATCCTTCCAAACCCCCGCTGCCTTGACGGACCAGTCTCCTTCGGCACCGGCTTCCCGGAGCCAGCCGTCGATCCGGCTGCCTGCCGCGGCAAGTGCTTCGGCTTCCGCGCCGTCTGCTTCCAGCCGGAGGAAGGCTTCGCCTTCATGGCCGCCGGACAGGCGGCTCCAGGTCCCCTGCAGGCTGCTCCCGGTCTCTTGGGCAACAAGCCTGACCGTGCTGCCGGTGGTGTCATCCACCCGGAAGTTGGAGTGAAGCAGCTCCTTCAGACCGGAGGCCTGCCCGGCATCCATATGTCCAAACCATTGGAGGGAGACGGTGTAGCCCTCCGCCATGCTCAGAGAGGCGAATTCCAGGACAGGCCCCACATCGAATACAGGCAATGCTTCATTTCCAGCCATAGCCGGCAGGAGACTGGCGCCCCAGAGCCCCAGTGCGGCCAATCCGGCCAGCACTATTTTGCAAAGTCCATGTATGCCATCCATGTTGCCGCCTCCTGATCTCTTCCGTCCGTTCTATGAATCTAGTAACAGGATGGACAGAAATAAGAGAGCCTATACCTGATGTCCGCCTGAAGATTATGTGGAGCCGGGAGAACTGCCGCCGGGCACGTTTTGCTTGGGCCGGAACAGCACAAAAATCAGGCAGGTCAGACCCACCTCCAGGATTAAGGCGAATAAGGACAAGGTCCGTAGAAAGCTGAACAGCTGGGAGGCGTTGCGGAAAAACCAGAAGGAAAACGAAAAGCAGCAGGCCCCGAAGGAAAGCACCAGCTTGTCCATATGCAGAGCCGGAATAAGCTGCTCCATACCATACATGAAGGCAAACAGGAAAAAGGCCACTTTTGTAATCATCAGCGGAACGTAAACCATGTCGAGGGGCAGCTCAAACCGGTCCAGAAAGTCTGTCACCCGGATCAGCCGCACCATCTCGTAAAAAGGATTCTGCAGCTTGGAGGCAACCGCGCTCCCCATAGAAAGCAGAATGCACAGATTCAGCCATTCCATAGTGACCCAGGCTATCGACAGGCCGTAAATTCCATCCTTCATCCTGAGCTGGGCAGAGGGCAGCAGGAAGGGCAGCAGCAGAATTTGGCCCATGGCGGCAACTGTATACCAGCTGCCCTGTATAACAGGGACAAAGCCTTTTTCCAGAATGGGCAGGGTATGGCGGATCTCGAACTCCGGGAACAACAGCACCGGAACCAGTGCCAGAAAGACCAGAACCAACGGCAGCCATATTTCGCACATCCGGCTAATTACCTCAAAACGGCTGCTTACGGTAACTACCACGGCCAGCACGATTAGCGCGCTGATAACCGGTACCGGCGTATAAGCGAGCAGCTCTACCGTCACAAATTCCGAAAGGGTCCGGACATCCCGGATTATAACCAGGAACATAAACAGAAGGACCGGCAGCACCAGAGCTCTTCCCACAACCGGATGGCGCTGAACCATAATCTGAAATAAATTTTTCCCGGGAAAACGGGAGGTAGTGCGGATCTGCATCCACAAGAGCACCATCACTATCAGATAGGCAAGGAGATATGCCATCCAGGCATCCCTCGCCGACAGCTGGAATACTTTGTTGGGCAAGCTGACCAGCATGCCGTCAATGGCCAGAATAATGCCAAGCAGCTTGGCCTGCCTATTCGAAATAATCTCCATTGCACATCCTCCTTTACTTCCGTCAGGGCACAGGCACCAAAGGGCTCAGAAGCGTATTCATCCATTCGTAAGGCCGGGAAATACCTGTATTCTGAACCAACGCCTGCCAAACCACCCCGCTTACCAGCAGCAGAGCGATGGCCATCCAGCGGGTAGCCGCATTGGCTTGCTTCAGCTTGCGCCGCTCCAGCAAGTAGATGATGCCAAGCCAAATGCAGGTTTCAGCAATGACCATAATCATTTGATGGTTTCTCCTTCCCCACGGGTAGCCGGCTCCAATATGACACCCGAATGCTCCATATTGATATGCGTTTCTACTTCAACCTCCATATTGCTGTAAATTTGCCTCCAATCGGATTTGATTTTCTTCCATAAGGAGGGATCCTTCCGGAAGATCGCGTCGCCGAACCCGCAGGGATCGGAGCCATAACCCTGGACGGTCCGGATACTGTCCTCCACCTCACCTTTCAGCTTTTCGCCAACCAGCCCTGTCAATACCGCCATATTGTCCAAATTAGCATTGTACGAGGACTGGTTTTCAAAAACATGCCCGATGGCCCGCAGGATGACCCGCATCCGGATGCTGTCTCCCTTAATTTCCGGCTTCAGCTGGCCAGAGGTTTCCGTAAACTGTATGGTGATCAGCCGCTTCGAGTCGGGAGGGGCAACAGAGAGGCTCGGTCTTCGCACCTGATTCATCGCCCACAGCAGCCCTTGAGCCTGTTCTCCCTTCAATAGTCCTACCAGCTTGTCGTCACGGAACACGGCCATCCCTTCCAAAGTAATCCGCTGCTTCTTCTCGCCCTTAGCCCCGATATCCGTTTTATCTGAAATATAATACGGAGTGGATACATCCACGCCGTCGTTCAGCAATCCTTCCATCACATGCTTGATTGTCCGCGGATTTTTCATGGAATTGATGGTCAGCTCCCGGATCATTTCCCCCGGCTGCTGCTCCAGGGAGGCATCCGCATTCAGCACATCCACTGCCGACCCCTTGGCCAGCACCAATAGAGAGGTCATCCGGTTCTGGGAGGACCGCAGGGTAATATCCACATGCGGGGCAATGCCGTCCCGGGCCAAGGCCTCACCCAGAATAATCACCCGGCGGTGGGCGTAATACTGCTGCCTGGAGAGGGATTTTTGCAGACGGTCGCTGGCATCCTTCATGGTAACGCCAATAGCCGAGTCCACATACCATGATTTCCCTCCCGAGGTTCCTCCCCCACCGCCACCCGGTCCACCAAGCTGGCCTGCCAGTGGAAACTGGATCGCCAGACGGATCTTATCTCCCGCCTTGTCTACAGCCATAGCGGATACAATAGCAATATCGTTGACCTCCCGCCTGTCCCAGCACCCCGTCAAGCACAAGCAGACAAGGCTACAGATTACGGCCCGTCCAAAGCGCTTCATCACGAACCTCCTCTCCGTTTCCCGTTGAGTGTCCCCCTTTCCCCCAGCCTGCGGCGGTTAACCGGGGCAAAATCACCCGGCCGGGTGACCATCTTCCACCAGGGGGCCCGGACGAGAATGTCCTTCTGCTCCTTGGGATCGAAGGGGGCAATGCCGCTTAAGTACGGAACGCCAAAAGAGCGGAGAGCGCACAAATGGGCAGAAATGATCACGATGCCGATGATGATTCCGAACAATCCGAAAACACCGGCCAGAAGCATCAGCGGGAACCGCAGCATCCGGATGGCAATCGCCATATTGAACCGGGGAATGGTGAAGGAGGCAATGCCTGTCAGCGAAACGACGATAACCATAGGAGCAGAGACAATCCCCGCCTGAACTGCCGCCTGCCCGATGACCAGCGCCCCGAGAATGCTCACCGCTTGGCCAACCGTCTTGGGAAGGCGGATGCCGGCCTCCCGCAGAGCCTCGAAGGCTACCTCCATAATTAAAGCCTCGACAATCGCCGGGAAAGGTATGGTTTCCCGCGCTACAGCAATGGACAAAAGCAGGTTGGTAGGCAGCATGTCCTGGTGGAAGGTGGTTACCGCCACATATAAGGCGGGTAAGAACAGCGCAACCGCGCTGAAGAAAATCCGCAGCCACCGGATCAGATTGCCGATGATATAGCGCTCATAATAGTCCTCGCTGGCCTGCATGAACATCCAGAAGGTGACAGGACCAATCAGCACAAAGGGAGTACCGTCCACAAAAATGGCGAATTTCCCTTCAAGCAGAGCCGCAGAGGCCGCATCCGGCCGTTCGGTATACTGCAGCTGCGGGAAGGGGGACAGCGGCTGGTCCTCGATCATTTCCTCAATGTAGCCGGATTCCAGAATCCCGTCGATGCGGATCGCCGAAAGGCGCTTAGCCGCCTCCTCCACCAGCTTCGGGTCGATAATCCCCTCCATATAGCAGAGCACCACACTGGTTTTGGTTTGTTCGCCGATAATGAAGGGCTTCATCTTCAAATTGGCGGATTTGATTTTGAAGCGGAGCAGTGCGGTATTGGTCCGCAGATTCTCTACAAAGCCCTCCCGCGGGCCGCGGATAACGGACTCGGTCTGCGGCTCCTCCACACCCCGCCTGTCTCCGCCGCGAATATGGAGAACAACCGCTTCCTCCCGGTCTTGGACGAACAGGACGGCATTGCCGGCGAGCACCGCCTCGGCCGCTTCCTCATAGGAGGTGCACCGGGAGGTCTGGGGAACCATCAAGGTCTGCCGCTCCAGTGCGGCGGGCTGCGCAGGCACATCCTCCAGGCCCAGCAGCGGAAGCAGGGCATGATTCCCGATTTCATCCGTCTTCACAATCCCGTCGATGAAGATCAGACAGCCTTTTACGCCATGGGAGAATACAATTTCGTGGTATACCACATCGGAGCAGTCCCGGAACAAACCCTTCATGGCCGCGATGGCGGCTTCCCATTTCCCGATTTGGGTCGGTTTTGGGGTTGGCTTTGGCTTCGGTTTGGGAGCCGCGGCGTGAGCAGACGCACTCTTCGGCGAAGCTCCACGCTTTTTACCTTTGAATGTGAAATATCGCATCCGCTCTCACCTCTTATGCTTATCGTTTCCTGCACTGCCGCATTTATCCGCAAACCCTGGCGAATTATGCTATGCTTGGAGGAACCCTTACAGGAGATGATGAGGTCATGCTGGTATACGACAGCCGCACCGGCAAAACAATTCAGGAACCGGAAATCCGCGTCCCCTTGGAGAATGAAGTGGCTTGGGTCCGCTTAAGGCAGCCTGAGCCGGAGAAGGTCAAGCAGGTGCTGGAGGAGCTTTTCGGCTGCCATCCTCTCCTGGTGGAGGATGCCATTAAGCTGAATCAGCGGACCAAGCTGGACCGGTACAAGCAGAATATGTTTCTAACCTTCTTCGCCGTGGAGCGTTCCCAGCTTAAGCTCCAGGAAATCGGCATTGTGGTGGGCCATAACTATGTGTTGACCATCTCCCAGGACAACATCCCTTTTCTGGATGAGCTGGAGACGGAGCTTTTGCAAAAGGAAGGGATGATGGACCACTCCAGTGAGGTGCTGTACCGGATCGTGGACCGCTGCGTGGATGAATACAGTGAGACGGTGAATCACTTCGAGGATCAGGTGGAGCAGCTGGAGCGCCAGGTCTACCGGAATCCCTTCGTCCAGGTGACCCATGAGATCTTCAGGCATAAGCGGAGGCTTCACCGGCTGCGCAAGGTTTTTGTAGATGAGAAGACGATTATCGGCGCCTTGACCCATCAGGAGCTGCCCTATATCACCCAGGACAAGGACGTCTATTTTTTTGATGTGTATGACCATATTTCCCGGGTGGTGGATTCCATTGATCTGTTCCGGGAATCCCTGTCGGGTCTCTTGGAGCTGCAAATGGCCATGAAGTCCGACCGGATGAATGAGATCATGAAGACACTGACGGTGATCAGCTGCTTTTTCCTGCCGCTGACCTTTATCGTCGGGCTTTACGGCATGAATTTCCACCGCATTCCGGAGCTGGATTGGCCTTTTGGCTATCTGTATGTGTGGGTGCTGATGGCGGGGGTATCCGTGGGGCTGTACTGGTTTTTCAAGCGGAAAAAGTGGATGTGAGGACAAAAAAAGAAACCGGCTGCACATGGCAACCAGCTTCTCGGTACGGAGAGAGAGGGATTCGAACCCTCGCACCGCTAACGCAGTCTAACCCCTTAGCAGAGGGTCCCCTTATAGCCACTTGGGTATCTCTCCTTATTGTCGGACAATTTCAATTTTAGCGCGAAGCCCTGACAGAAGTCAAGTGGATCAGCAGGTTGCACAGGACGGAGCAGCCGCCACCGGCAAAACCGTCATCTCCAGCCGCCCTCTGCACCTGCCGCATGCATACCTCCCGGGATCCACGCGGCGCTTGCGCAAATACTCCATCCGGCAATTGACGCAGACCAGCCGGTAGCGGTGGGGCTGCACCTTCTTGTCCCCCGGCAGAGGCTTGCAATAGCGGGCGCCCCCCACCATCGCCAGCAGCTTCTTGAAATCGGCATCCCGGTGCCGGTAGCCGCCCTTGGCCAGATGGAGGTGATAGTGGCATAGCTCGTGCTTAATAATCTTCTCCATCTCTTCTGTCCCGAAGCACTCCAGGTGCTTACGGCTGATCTCAATATGATGGGACTTGGTAAAGTAGCGCCCTCCCGTTGTCCGCAGCCGGGAATTAAAGGTAGCCTTATGCCGGAAGGCCATCCGGAAATACGAAAGGGAGACCTGCTCTACCCATTCTTGAAGTTCTTCGTTCGTCATCGGCATCCTCCCCCGTCCGGTTAACATTCTCCTTCTTGAATTTAAGACCAGCAGGATATACACTGTCAAGTAAGAAAACATGGCAGCGTTTTATTCTCGAGCCATATTATGATTCAATTAGAAATGAGGGAAAATCATGGAAATGGAGAAACAGTCCTACGGCGTCCTCAAGCTGGGGGAACGCCTGGAGTTTGTGCAAATGCCAGAGAGCCACATGTACCAGCTGACCGCTGTGAACCGCCGTCTGCATAAGGAAATCGTCAAGCTCACTGCCGACAATTTGCCTGAGCTGCCCCGCCTTATTGCCGAATGCGACAATCTGGAGCTGGTGGAGCCGGGCTATCCCTTGCTGAACGGCTTGGAATATATTAACCAGCTGGAGCAGGCGTTCGCCTCCATCCAAGAAACCTCTTATCCGCTGGTGTCCCTGCTGACGGAAATCCGGGCGCTTCAGGCACAGCTGGAGCAATGGTACGAGGAGAACGCGTAAGGAACGGTTAAGGACAGGCACACCGCAGGCAATTGCCCCATATGGTAAAGTACATCATGCCATATACTGAAAGGGGCTGGCGGCATGCCGCAATGGCTTAGCAATCAATTGATGCGCGCTTTCCAGAGCAAAAACCGCAGACAAATCCAGATGCTGAACGACTGCTGGTATTTTTACCGGAACAAGTCGGGGGATTCCCGGTAGACCATTATACATGGAACGGCTGTCTATCCAGTCCATGCAAAACCCGTCAGGAGCACCTGACGGGTTTTGTTGTGCCCTGCTGCCGATGGCCGGCTTGGGCATGTATTTATCAGTTATCCTGCCGCCTTCATGCCATCAATAACGCCGGCAGTAAAGCTGATCACCGGAACAAGGATATTTATTGTCAGCACGATCCAGCCCAGAACGGGAATGGCCCGGCTATTAAACCGCTTCTTTCCCGCCGTTACCGCCCAGATGCTGATGATTAAGGATAAGAAATAAATCGTTACGCTCATCTCTCCGCACTCCTCTGTCCGCTGTTCAAGGAGGACTATGACGGCTGCTTCATGGTCAGACTAACCTTGCCCTTCTTCAGATCCACACTAAGCACCCAAACCGTTACCACATCCCCTACGGATACCACATCCATGGGATGCTTCACATAGCTGTCGCTGAGCTGGCTGATATGGACCAGACCGTCATTCTTAATCCCAATGTCCACGAAGGCGCCGAAATCAATCACATTGCGGACCGTTCCCTGCAGCTCCATCCCCGGGGACAAATCCTCAATCTTCAGCACATCCGTCCGCAATACCGGCGGGGGTAATTCCTCCCGGGGGTCGCGGCCGGGGCGCTGCAGGCTGTCCAGAATATCTCTTAAGGTAGGCGCCCCCACCTGGAGCTTGTCCGCCATAGCATTGGAATCTACTGCATGCAATGCGGTTTTCAGCTCCTCCGTGCCGATCCGGTCGAGAGGGATGGACAGCTCGCGGAACAGGCGGTCTACGACAGTGTAAGATTCCGGGTGAATAGGCGTATTGTCCAACGGGAGCTCCCCGCCGCTGACCCGCATAAAGCCTACACATTGCTCAAAGGTTTTGGCGCCAAGACGGGGAACCTTCTGCAGCTCCTTGCGGCTATTGAACTTCCCGTTCTCCTCCCGGTACTTGACGATGTTCTTGGCTGTAGTGCCGTTGACACCGGCCACATATTGCAGGAGCGAAGGCGAGGCCGTGTTCAGGTCCACACCCACATGGTTCACCGCTGATTCCACCACACCGTTCAGGCTTTCGGCAAGCCGCTTCTGCTGCACATCGTGCTGGTACTGGCCTACGCCGATGGCCTTCGGCTCAATTTTCACCAGCTCCGCCAGCGGGTCCTGCATCCGCCGGGCAATGGAGATCGCGCTGCGCTCCGCCACATCCAGGCTGGGAAACTCCTCCTGGGCCAGCTTGGAGGCGGAGTAAACGCTGGCGCCGGCTTCGCTGACGATGCAATAGGCCAGCGAAGGCTGCTTCAGCTCACTGATCAGGGAGCTGACGAACTGCTCTGTCTCCCGGGAGGCGGTGCCGTTGCCGATGACGAGGAGCTCCAGCCGGTGCTCCGTAATGAGCCGCCGGAAAACCGTTTTCGCCTCCACCACCTTGTTGTGGGGCGGCGTAGGATAGGTGACGGCAATCTCCAGCAGCTTGCCGGTATCATCCACCGCCGCCAGCTTGCAGCCGGTGCGGAAGGCAGGGTCCACACCCAGAACCCGCTTACCCTTCACCGGGGGCTGCAGGAGCAGGCTGCGCAGATTGCCGCCGAAGATCTTAATGGCCTGCTCCTCCGCCTTCTCCGTCAGCTCTCCCCGCACCTCACGCTCAATGGACGGAGCCAAAAGCCGCTTGTAGGCGTCCTCAATAACCGCCAGCAGCACCTCACGGACTGCAGATTCCCGCTTCAGGAACTGGCGGGCCATATAGTCGTGTATTTTCGCAGAGGCGACCTCCAGCCTTACCTTCAGCACGTCCTCCCGCTCGCCGCGGTTAATGGCCAGAATCCGGTGAGGCGGCAGGCGGCGCACCGGCTCGGAATAGTCATAGTACATCTCGTACACGGACTCCGCAGCCTTATCCTTGGCCTCCGTCGCAATCACACCGTTATCGTGGGTGAAGCGGCGCAGCCAGGCCCGCAGCTTGGCGTCGTCGGCGATATTCTCCGCCAGAATATCCATGGCGCCGCCCAATGCCGCCTCCGCAGACTCCACCCCTTTGGCGGCACCCACGTACCGGGCCGCCTCCACCATGGCCGCCCCTGTGCGGGGCTGGGACCACAGCCAGGCTGACAGAGGCTCCAGCCCCTTCTCCCGGGCAACGCTGGCGCGGGTTTTCCGCTTCTGCCGGTAAGGACGGTACAGATCCTCTACCTCCTGCAGCTTGGCGGAGGCTTCCACTGCCAACCGAAGCTCGTCCGTCAGCTTGCCCTGCTCGCCGATAAGCCGCAGCACCTCGCGCTTACGCTCCTCCAAGCCGCGGATATACTGGAGCCGCTCCTCAATATCCCGCAGTTGGTTCTCATCCAGCTCCCCGGTCATTTCCTTCCGGTACCGGGCAATAAACGGGATCGTATTCCCCTCATCCAGCAATCCCACCGTGGTTTTCACCTTGCCCGGCGCAAGCTTCAGCTCTGCTGCAATCTGGCGCAGAATCCGCTCCTCCACCCGGGCCTTCTCCTCGGGTGTCAGCTCCGCAGGGGAACCTCCCTCCACTTTCTCTAACTCGGTGATGCCTGCCGTCTCTTTGGTTTCCTTGGCCATGTATCCTCTTCCACCTCTCCAAATAATCCCCCAAAAGTGACGTTAACCTCCGAAGTTTAATCCGATTACTTTTGGGGGAGCCCCCGATTAATGTCCTATTTAGAAATACTCTCTCAGAATATTCCAAACCAAAACTGCACAAAAAAACGAGGGCTGCCCCTCGCTTTACGTTGCGCCGCTAAAAGTCAATAAGGCCCAAACTGATCTGCAGGGCATCGTCTACCTTGCGCATGGTGTCCTCATCCAGATGCGTGATCTTGTCTGTCAGGCGCTGCTTATCGATGGTGCGTATCTGCTCCAGCAAAATAACCGAATCCCTGTCGAAGCCATGGGTTTCCGCATCAATTTCCACATGTGTGGGCAGTTTCGCTTTTTGAATCTGGGCGGTAATCGCCGCTATGATCACTGTCGGGCTGAACCGGTTGCCAATGTCGTTCTGAATGACCAGCACCGGACGAACCCCCCCTTGCTCTGAGCCAACCACCGGAGACAGATCCGCAAAAAACACATCACCGCGTTTCACAATCAAGCGCTACACCCCGCTAACCAAACGATCCACCGTTGTACCTGCATCCTCTTCCGCATGGAAAGATTCCGAAGCAATGTTCAAGTTAATCTTAGCCATCTCCATGTAGCCGCGCTGCATGGAATCCCGCAGCTGGCGCTTCCGGCGCTCTGTCAGATACAGCTTCATCGCCTGACGGATCAGCTCGCTTCGATTGGAATTTTCCTGTTCCACAATCCCGTCTACCTCCTGCAGAAGCTGATCCGGCAAACTGATCATGATCCGTTTCGTATTCACGTTGGACACTTCCTCGCACCTCCAAAAGCTACCCGCCCTGACTTCCCCATTATGATACAAATAAAGGCAAATTATACAACACCCCCGCGTTTGCGCAAGCTTATCCTGCCTCAAGCGCCATACGCTAGTATATGTTCAGCGTATATCAGGTATGTTATATGATCGAGCTATCGTTTCCGATATAATCCTTACTTTATATATTTCGGCGGCAACCGGGAAAATCCTTTGCATTTTGGCACAAAAATCCTCAGGAAAGTTTCTCCATGGGAAATCCTCGCTGTTTCCGGCCTATTCCGGGGGAGTAAACCACAGCCGGCCAAACCTAGCTAAGCTGGTGCTGCAGCGGGTTCACCGTATTCTTCACTTCCCCGGCTTCCATATAAACCCGGGGCACCCGGTGGGAAATCATACACACAATCTCATAGTTCACTGTGCCCAACTTCTCCGCCAGCTCCTCCGCCGGCAGAACCAGGCCATCCTGCTCGCCGAACATGACTACTTCATCCCCGATTTCGGCTCCACCCACATCCTGCAGGCTGATCATACACTGGTCCATGCAGATCCGCCCTACCACCGGGACCCGCTTCCCCCGTACCAGAGCATGGGCCTTCCCCGTAAGCATCCGGGAAAATCCGTCCGCATAGCCTACGGCAAGAGTCGCAATTTCTTCGCCTTCTGAGGCATGGTACAAAGCGCCGTAGCTAACCCCTGCCCCTTCCTCCATGCTTTTCAGCATCACAATCCTGGTCTTCAAGCTCATCACCGGGCGCAGCTTCACCCGTTCCATATCCACTTCTCCGGAGGGATACAGTCCATACATGCCGATGCCCAGACGCACCATATTATAGCTGATTTCCGGCGTATCAATGGCGGTTGCCGTATTGCCCGCATGCACGTAGGAGAATGAAATTCCTTGTTCCCGAAAATATCCCACTACCCGCTCAAACTTAGTGTATTGGTCCATTGTGTAGCCTTTGTCCGCTTCATCCGCACAGGCATAATGGGTAAACAACCCCTCCACCTCAACCCCCGGCAAGGATAAGGCCCGCTCAATAAAAGCGATGGCATCCTCCGTCCGGTTCAAACCAAGCCGCCCCATGCCTGAATCCATTTTAATGTGGATTTTCACAGAAGGCTCCTCAGGTCCACGGTTGGCCAGCGCCTCTAACACATCCATGCTGTATACATTAATGGTAATTCTGTATTTAACGGCAAGCGGCACTGCCTCCGCTGGAGTATATCCCAATACCAGAATCGGCGCCTCAATCCCTGCCCGCCGCAGCTCCAGTGCCTCATCCATAAATGCCACCGCCAGATAAGACGCACCCTCATCCATACATTCCCTGGCAATCTGTGCGGCTCCATGCCCGTATGCATCCGCCTTGACCACAGCCATCATTCTCATCTCTGCAGGAAGACTCGCCCGGAAGGAGCGCAGATTATGCCGCAGCGCATCCAGAGAAATTTCCACCCACGTGGGACGGTAAAACGCATCCATTGCCCATCACCCTCTTGAAATCGATAGGGGTACTGCAGGGAAAGAGCCTTCCTCTCCCGCAGTAACCCCTGGTTTTAACATCATCAATTAATTGACCGGGCCTTCACCCATTCAAAAAACCCATACGCCTTATGTTACTTGCTCCCCGTAAAGCTGTCAATGAACTTTCCCGCGATTATTTACCGGACATGCCTTGAACAGAGATGGCGATTTGCACCATTTCATCCACGGGAAGATCGCCGGAGGACAGCCTGAATTCAGTACCCTGCGCCATCCAGAGCAGGGTTTTCTTTTCCCCGCCGGTCAAGACACCGAAGCTGTAGCCCAAATCCACCAGCTCCCCTTCCTGGTAAGAAACCGATTTGTCCGACGGTCTGGATTCCAGGAGCGTATAGTTGTAATTACCGGTGTATTTCAAAAGAATGGCCGCATTTTCACCCAACATGGTTTCGCTTGCCTTGGGCTTGCCCACTCCTGTGGGAATATAGGAGGGTTCGATCAACGAAATCCCCTGGGACTGTGGAACTGCCGTTGTTCCGGCTGCGGAGCTGGCGGGCTGCTGGGCGGCAGCGTTGCCTTGGACAGGCGCTGCACCTTGCTGCGTCTTGCCTTGCGTAACAGTACCCTGTTGGACTGTACCTTGTTGGGTTGTGCCTTGTGTGGAAGTGCCCTGTGTGGCCGTACCCGAAGATTGCGCCGTTCCTTTGCCTGTCTGGTCAATGGTGCCGGTTTGTGCCGCTGCCTTCCCCTGCTGCGTCTCCAGCCCCATGGTTGGCAGCGTAATCCGGGCGCTGGTCATGTTGCGCTGCATATCGAAGTAATCCTTCTCGAATGTCTCATTAAACTTGAAGTCATTGAAGTTCATCACCACAACCGGCTTGTTCTGTGCGTCGTAAATTTCCACAGTCTGTGGCGCGAAGCTCTTCTTGTTGATCCAGATTTTTTGCCGGGAAAGGGAGGAATTGGAGTAATTGGCCAGCACATCGAACACATATGAATCGCCATCCGTTGTGAACTGCCGCTCCTTGTCCTGATTAATGCTGTTTACCAGAGATTCATACAGATACACCTGCCCCTGATTCTTCGGCCAATCGCTTTGGAAGCGGAAGCTCTTATTCAGGTGGGGAGTAAGTACAAACACTCCATCATCATTTTTCAGCACAATCTGAGAGATATCCTTCTTGTCATTGGACAGAGATATCCGGTAATATGACGGCTTCTGAAACGATACCTCCACCTGATACTCCTGAGGCTCTGTTCCGGTATGAAGAGTCATCGTTCCCGAGCTGGTATAACTCTCCAGCTTCTCCACCTGGCTGTCCAAATCCTTCACTACTGCTCCCGCGTCCTTCTTGCCTCCGAAGCAGCCTGCCAATGCCAGCACCACACTCAGCAGCACCACGCTTAAACCCCATATCCGACGACGCATCCTTCATCATCCCCTCTGCACCTGATTCAAACATTGGTACATGTCTATGAGGAGACTTGGCCCATTATGCAGACTAGCGTGACAAGCCCGGGAAAAAGTTTGTCCTCCCAAAAGATACAAAAAAAGAGACCGCCGCGGCAGTCCCCCAGAATCATTATAATGGATAAGTTCAAAAACGGATTTTCTCTACAGCAACGCCCCTGCGCTATAAAGCCCTCATCTTACCCCCTTTCTTATTGAGGAGGAATTTTGTTAAACAGATTTGCCATATTGTAATTCGATTCCAGTTGGATACTTACAGAGAGCACATTCCGCCGCATCGCAAATTCAAAATAAACCTCGCCATACGTCCAATTCTTCTTGTGGTTCAACGATCCGACTGCCAGCTGACGGAACGCCTTAATGTGGCTCTCCGACATACAGATCTCCGGGGCAGGTATCCCCTCTCCGCTGATCTCGATAGGCTCATGCTTAACACCGTACTTACCCACCACATCATTGCGGATTTGCACAAAAACCGTTCCCGAGGCCAAATAACGTAGTTCTTCCTGCATGGTCCTTATTACCATGTCCATCTGTCTCGCTAAAGAAATCTGTTCCGACTGCATTCCTAACCTCCTCAAAATATGTGGGATTATGTCATTCTTCTGTATGATTATGTAAGTATTGAGTCCTATTATAGTCACATTTTGTAGATATATCAACTAATTTGTATATTGTTCAAATAATTAACACATGTGGTACTTTATACTTATTATTTCTATGCTTGCTCCTTATAATCCACCGAAACATGAATGGAGCCCTTCCGCATCACAAACCGGTAGGACATCATACCTGCGGTCCAATGGGTCTTCCGCTTCACCACATCGGTCGCCATTTCCCGGAGCAGCTCCACCTGACGCGGACGGACAGCCACCACATGGCAATCCCCTTCCTTGCCCAGCTCTACCCGGTTTTCCAGCCGATGGCGGACACCATAGGTCTTCACAATGCCATCCTCAATCTGCAGGAACACCGTTCCTTCCCTCAACCCGCACAACTCCTCCGTCAAAT
>JAQSYT010000238.1 GCA_029256065.1 Paenibacillaceae bacterium | reverse complement strand
TAGGTACCATTTACAAGTATTATCCCTCCCAGGAAAAGCGGTTTAGGGATAGTTATCTGGACGAAAATGAAAAGCTGAAGCGGAGCTGCCTGCAATCTCTGGATTTGAGCCGTCATCCATTAGACGTGGTGCGGGAGATGCTGGTGAAAAACGGGGAGGGCATTGCAGCCAACCCCATATTGCGAGAATGGTACAACAAAGGGGTTTATCAAAAGCTGGAGCAGCTCTACCGGGATGAAAACGGGCTGCAGGCGGTGGATTTCCTGTACGACAGCTTTCATGTGCTGATCACAAGGTGGCAGGCGGAAGGCAGGATGCGCAGGGATATTGACAGCAAACTGATCATGATGGTGTTTGCGGCTATTATCAATGCGGATACCCATAAAGAGGAAATCGGCATCAGTTATTTTCCCCAGCTGACTAACGTGATGACAGAGCTTATTATGGACAGTCTGACCCGGCCTTCCGGGCCGCAGGATACTCAGAGCACTCTACAACCGGATTTGTAATTCATAGGAGGGATTTTGATGAACATTGCCGTTATTTCCTATTCTTTAACCGGCAACAACAAGGCGTTGGCCCAACGGGTTGCCCAGGCTCTGCAGGCGGATTTGATCGAGGTGACCGAGCCCAAAGCCCGGACGATGGGGACGATTATGCTGGATATGCTGTTCAACCGGACTCCCCAGGCCAAGCCCGGGCCGGCTTCCTTGGATGGATATGGGCTGCTGCTTTTTTGCGGACCTGTCTGGATGGGGCATGTGGCATCGCCGCTTCGCCCGTATTTGCAGCATTTGCGCAAACATCCGCAGCAATACGGCTTTTTTTCCATTAGCGGTGGAGCGGACGGAGGCAATGGAAAGCTGGCCGGCGAGCTTCAAAAAAGAGCGGGGGCAGCTCCCGTTATGCTGCTGGACCAGCACATAGCCGGCCTGCTGCAAGCAGGTACCGCCCCCGCCCCTGAACGCAAGGATACCTCTGCCTACCGTCTGACAGAGAAGGATGCGGAGGTTTTGGCCGATACCGTCATACAGGCATGCCGGCAAGCGGTCTGATGGCACCTTGAACCTCCATCGCCAATTCGGAAGCCATTCTTACTGCATCGGCTCCGTCAAGAGAGTGAATGATGGCGTGGCAATCAATAGAAACAGCATCACAGCCTGCCCGTATGTAATCCGCCGCTTGGGCTCTTCCGATCCCGCCTGCGGCAACAAGGGGGATGTGGCCCAGCTCATTCCTGATCTCCGCGGCATATGCCGCTCCCAGTGAGGCGGCAGGAAACAGCCTGACACCGCCGGCGCCGTATTTCCAGGCTTTTATCACTTCTGTAGGGGTGACGGCGCCGGCATAAACAGGAATGTTTTCCTCCCTGCCGAATTGGATCACCTTCTTGTCGGTCCCCGGAGCAAACAGGAATGATGCACCTGCTTCCAGCGCTGCCTTGGCGTCGGCCACATCCAGCACAGCGCCGGCGCCGATCAGCGCTTTTTTGGGGAGCTGCTTGCGCAAATCCTTGATCAGATAATATGCGCCTACTGTATTTAACGGAATCTCCAAGGCATGAATGCCGCCTTCATACAACCATAGGGCGGCAGAAGCCAGCTTGTCCCTCTCCATGCCCCGCAGGGAGGCGATTATTCCCGCTTTTTTCAGCAAATCCGCGCCTTCTCCACGTTCCATCCCAATCCTTCCCTTCTGCACCGGATTCATGTCCCGGATGACCCCATAATACCATTCCTGCATGTTTTTTTCACATTCATGGAGAATTTCTTCTGTTTCGTGTGTCAAAATTTAAGATTCCACTTATAATGGAAGTACATTAGGCGTATGACCAGATGCTGGAGGCGGCCCACATCTGACGCGTAGAGAAACGGGGGAGTAGACAGTGATCGTCCAAATCAGCGCGGCAGTTGCGGCAGCCGCATTTACAGCGCTCGTCATTTATCTTATCGTATTCATCCTGTCAGCGAAACGTCTGATGGGGGAGGCCAACAAAACCTTAACGGCCATCCAGGGAGAATTGTCAGCAGTCAGCAAACAAAGCACCGATCTTATGGCTGCCAGCCGGCAGCTCATCGAAAATGCGGATGATAAGCTGCATGCGCTTGACCCCGCGGCGCGTTCGGTGAAAACCGCCGGCGAAGCTCTGGAGCAGGTTTCGGTATCGGTGAAGCAGGTGTCCGCGGCAGTAGCCCGGACCGCCTCCGGTGCGGCTAAGGCCAAAAACCAGCAGCGGCTGGGCGAAGCCCTGGAGCTGGTCTCCACGGGACTTACGCTGTGGCAGAAGTGGCAGGATGCGAGAAGCGCCAGGCAAGCAAAGCATGAATCCAATACGGACACGAAAGGATGATTGGTTATGGCTGAAAAGACTTCAGGGAAGAATTTTCTTATCGGCGCTGTTGTAGGAGGCGTGTTGGGGGCGATTACCGCTTTGGTGCTGGCGCCCAAGCCCGGCAAGGAATTGCGGGAGGACATCTCCCAGCAGGTGGATAAACTCAGCGGCAAAACCGTAGAGCTGGCCGGAATTGTCGGCGACAAAACCCAGGAGCTGGCCAAGGTAGTGGGCACCCAAAGCGTCGAGCTGGCAGGCAAAGCCAGGGAAGTGGCCACTGTGATTGCCGATGCGGTGACAGAGGTAGTGGCCGACGAGGTTAGAGCATGGAAGGAATCCCATGCCTCTCTGCCGGAATCAGCCACTGCGGTTGAAGAGACGGAGACAACAGAAGAAGAGCCCAAGCTTGTTTCGATCTCTTCAGAAGTGAAATAATTCCGGCTATGCCGGAATATCTGTGGCGGCTTTCATGCTGAAGGCCGCCGACCTACATATTGAAGGAGGACAAGCATGACGGAGGAAAAGACGCAGACGGGATTCATGGGTTATTCCGGTAAAAGTGAGATGGAGCGTACCCTTCAGGCGGGCATGCAAGGAGCCCCAAGGCTGAAGCCAGAGGAAACCTCGCATTATCTGGGAGAATTCAGGGAGCGTGTTCTGCGTGTTCTGACGAAGAGCCAGGTGGGGGAGTCAATCATCTACCGGGAAATTGAAGAGGCGGTGCATCACCCGAAGGCTAAGCTAATGGTGCTGCAGGGCGGGCAAATGGAGCAGGCTGTGTCCAAGTATCAGAAGCTGGCGGAGGCGGGCGGCCTTGTGGTAACCTACCGCCGCGGCGAGGAGTTTACCGGGGAAATCGGCTTGGTGGTGGCATCGGGTGATGCGGTGGACGCGGCAGAGGTGGATGTGGAGTACAGGCTGGAGCGTCTGGTCAAAAAAGGGCTGACGGAGCAGCTGATCCGGGCTGCCGGCCAGGCGGTATGCAAGGACTGTTATGCCCGCATCCGCGAGGCCGCGCCGGAAGAGCTGGAGCATTACCGGCAGATCAATCCGTTAAGCCGGCTTTTCGGGGAGAAATGCCCGGGGCACGAGTAATGAATCTACCATTTGGAGGGGTCGATGGTGCGGATGTCGATCCCTTCCCAGATGTTCTTGATGGAGATGCCCGGGTCATCAAAGGCCAGCCAGGCGGTGGGCAGATACCGTTCGCCGTATTCGCTGGAGGGTTTGTTGATGATCTGATTGTCCTTGACCAGCACGGTTGAGGAACCGCCGTCCAGATTGGCTGCGATAATCGCCCCCCGCTCCAGGAACAGCTCTTGGAGCTCATACAGGGTGACGCCGATGCTGTGGGTTTGCCTGCCGTCGATGACAGCGAACATAATCGTTCCGTCTGCGGTTTGGGCCATGGCAGTACGGGGAGCGACGCCCCAGCCCTCCGCGGCGCTTTTGATCGAGCCTTCACCGTTGACAATAAAACGGGGAGAGAAGGTCACTGCCTCGGACATTCTCATTTTGATGAGCTCTTCCGCCGAATATTTGCCGGCGATCATTTTTCCGTCCGCGTCAATGCCCACCACGTGCTGCTTGGTGGTCTTATCCACATCCAAGTAGAAGATTTTTCCTCCGGACATGACAATACCGGCGGGCTGGAAGCCGTTGCCCTTCCATTCCGGGTCGGCAAAACCGCCCCCGTTAACGCCGGCCAAAGCACCGGTCCGTTTCACCATGGCGGACACCTTTTCGCCCTTGTCCACCTTGCCCGGGACCACGATGCGCAGCATCTTCGGATCACGGACATGGAGTATGTATCCTTTATAATAGCCGTAAGCGCCCTTGCCCTCCACCTCCTCTACCTCCAGCGGCTTCTTCTCTACTTTCTCAGGCTGGACAGAGGTGGTTGCCGGAATAACGGGTGCCTGCACAATCGGTGCCTCGGCATATTTGTCGAAGCGTTCCCAATAAGCGTCTACACGTTTCTTTAATTCTTCCTCGCCCACCAGATACTTGCCCCAATGGCGGTGCTGGGTGGTAATGAGGGTATCCACCATAATATTGCGGTACTGGGTTCCCCAAGGCGTCAGAAAGAACCAAACGGCAAAGCCGGCGGCCAAAGCAAAACCGATTAAAGTTGTCCGCAACAGTATGCGTACGAAAGGATGACGGCCTTTCTTTCTAGCTGCAGCATGGCTTGAGGCCTTGGGGCGGCGGGGTGTTTGGGGTTGTGCTGGGGGTGGCATCGGGTATGTTTTCCTCCAATTCTATTCATCAACCTCTATACGCCATAGTCCTGCCAAAGGTTGCATTTTCTTTATACCCGGCAGGAATGGCCCATGTTCAGCTCTTCGTGGCGGTAATCTGTGGGGGCCAGGCCGTACCACTTCTTGAATTGCTTCGAGAAGTAGAGGGCGTCCGGGAAGCCCACCGAAGCTGCCACCTGCTCCACTGTAAGAGGCTCGCTCAACAGCAGCCGCGCCCGCTCCATGCGGATTTTTAGCAGGAATTGCATGGGGGACATGCCCGTATACTGCTTGAACATTTTGGACAGATGCGTGCGGTGGTAACCTAAGGTTTGAGCCATGTGTTCAATAGAGATTTGCTGGGAATACTGCAGAGTCAGCCAGCGGATGGCCTGCTCCACCTGACGGGTGATTTGAGCCTCCGGCTCAGGGATGCTGGTCTCCTGGCGCTGCCTGTTGCTTACCAGCTCCGCCAGAATCAGCCGCAGATATCCGGATGCCTGCAAATCGCAGGAGGGGGCGCCATTGGTGAACACACGCTCGATCCGCCGGAACAGGGAGCTGGTTTTAGAGCTGTAGGTATTCTGGATCACCGGCTTCTGCGAGGAGATATCCAGTCTTGCCAGCAGCTCATCAACATGGCCGCCCTTGTACCCGATCCAACGGTAGGCCCAGGGAGAGTCCGGATCGGCATCATAGCGGACCAGCTCTCCCGGATAAATAAAAAACGCTGCTCCCGCCTCGAGCCGGTATTCCTTGCCTAGGCAATGGAAGATTCCTTTCCCGGATGTCACATAGTGGAGCAGGTGGTGGCTGTGCACCAACGGTCCTACCTTATGGTCGGCAGAGGTCTGAGAGTGTCCGCTGAACAGTACGGACAGCTCGTCTCTGGAGGGGTAGGGGTTTATGGCCACACCATAATTTAAATCCATGCGAAACCGCCTTTCTTCAAATCAGAAGGGTTTGAAGCGGCCCGCTGCCGCATATGCGTGTCTGACCGGGCTCCTTCCTTCATGATGCAGGAATGGAATCAAGAAATCAAGACTCGATTGGAATCTATGACTTTGGAGGAGGAGTACCTGTGAATCGGTTCTGGAAGGATAATGGTCTGCAGCTGGCTTGGATGGTGGCGCTGGTTGCCACGTTGGGAAGTCTGTATTTTTCGGAAATTATGCAATATAATCCGTGCAAGCTTTGCTGGATTCAGCGGATTTTTATGTACCCGCTGGTAATTCTTTTGGGTATTGCCGCCGTCAAGCGGGACAACAAGATGACCACCTACGCATTGTCGTTGAGCATACCGGGAGGGCTGGTCTCCCTTTACCATTACTTATATGAGAAAACCGACTGGTTCCAAGCTGCGTCCAACTTTTGCCGGGAGAATCCCTGCGACATTGAATATATCAATTGGCTCGGATTTATTACCATTCCGTTCCTGGCACTGACAGCCTTCATTCTGATCACGGTTATCTGCTTCCTCCTGCGCCGTGCTGTGCGCAAAAGCGATGGACTACATTTCACCATGTAGAAGTGGCTTCCTTCCATAGTGAAAAGGCTTCGGCTGCGGTATAGTAGACCTATAAGGGCTACCGGCCGGAGCCTATTTTTCCATCTGGAGGGTGTTTATCGACATGTCCAAAATTACGTTTCTGGGTGCAGGCAGTACTGTATTCGCCAAGAATGTGCTGGGAGATTGTATGCTGACCCCGGCTTTGCAGGAATTTGAAATTGCCTTGTTCGATATTGATCTGGAAAGACTGAAGGATTCGGAGAATATGCTGCTGAATCTGAAGGGAACGCTGAACAGCGGCTGCCAAGTGAAAGCGTATACAGACAGGAAAGAAGCGCTCCGGGGAGCCAAGTATGTAGTGAATGCCATTCAGGTGGGCGGCTATGAGCCGTGTACGGTGACGGATTTCGAGATTCCCAAGAAATACGGGCTGCGCCAGACCATTGCCGATACGCTGGGCATCGGGGGGATTTTCCGCAATCTGCGCACCATTCCGGTGATGATGGATTTTGCCGCCGATATGCAGGAGGTGTGTCCGGACGCGTGGTTCCTGAACTATACCAATCCCATGGCGGTACTGACCAATGCGATGATTACCATGGGCGGCATCAAATCGGTTGGTTTGTGCCATAGTGTGCAGGTGTGTGTGCCCCACCTGTTCCGCGATCTGGAGATGGACGATGCGGGAGTCCGATGGAAAATCGCCGGTATCAACCATATGGCGTGGCTACTGGAGGTCACAAAGGACGGCAAGGATCTGTACCCGGAGATCAAGGCCCGCGCCCGGGAAAAGCAAAAAACGGCCCACCACGATATGGTCCGCTACGAAATGATGCAGCGCTTCGGCTATTATATTACGGAATCCTCCGAGCATAATGCGGAATATCATCCGTATTTCATCAAGCGCAATTACCCGGAGTTGATCGAACGGTACAATATCCCTCTGGATGAGTACCCGCGCCGGTGTGTCAACCAAATTGAGAAGTGGAAAACCATGCGGGAGGAAATGGTCAACAACAAGAACCTGGAGCACTGCCGCTCCCGGGAATATGCCTCCTTCATGCTGGAAGCCATGGAAACCGACCAGCCCTACAAAATCGGCGGCAATGTGATGAACACCGGGCTGATTCCCAATCTGCCCAAGGAAGCCTGTGTAGAGGTGCCGTGTCTGGTAGACAAAAGCGGCATTACTCCTACCTATGTAGGCGACCTGCCGCCGCAGCTGGCTGCTTTGAACCGGACTAATATAAACACCCAACTGCTGACCCTAGAGGCGGCGCGGACGCTCAAGAAGGAGCATATCTACCATGCGGCGCTCCTGGACCCGCACACCTCTGCCGAGCTGTCTATTGACGATATTGTGGCCATGTGCGACGACCTGATTGCCGCCCACGGCAGCTGGCTGCCCAGCTACAAATAACAAACAAAGCTGAATGATGAAGCCGCGTTTTCTCGCGGTAAAGACATTAATCCCCCTGGTCCGGCTGTTGAAGCGGAGCAGGGGGTTCTTTGGGTTGGCTGGGGAGGGAAGCCGAATGCGTGCGGATGAGGGACTAAGGACAGGCTAACGGCGGTCAGCGCCGCTATTTGCCCCAAAAGCGGGCTTACAAAAATCTAACGGCGGCTACAGCCGCTATTTGCAATGAAACTGACCTAGTAGGCTCTGATGGAACCCAATAGCGGCGCTCACTTCCGTTAGAATCAAGAAGCGCTGGTTTCTGGCCAAATAAAGGCTTCTGCTTCCGTTAGAATCAAGTATTCCTGGTTGCAGCTTGGAAATGGAATGCCTGAGGGTGCATAAGCTGCTGCTCTAACAAATTGCTACTCAAACTGGATGGTCCAAGCCTCCTGCAGTCTCCGCAGCTGGACAATCTGGCCGGTATGGAACAAATCATGGGGAAGCCAGCCGATGATGTAATCCTCCAGGGTTCTGCCGTCAAAGGGGCGGCTCAAATCTTCATCCGTCAGGCCTCCCAGAGCCTTGCGCAGTCTGTCGGCAATTTCCTCCGTACGCTTCAAACAGGCCTGCCAATCCGCCTCGTCAGCCTCC
>JAQSYT010000237.1 GCA_029256065.1 Paenibacillaceae bacterium | reverse complement strand
GCCAGTTTCCGTTACACACCAGGCCACCGGCTCGTTGTCCGGATAATAGCTGCGGGGATGGACTTCAGGGCTGGTCCACAGACGGTGGCCGCCATAAATATGCCAGGTATCCTCTGTCCCTTCATACAAAACAGGATTGGTGATGGACTGCTCCGCATCTTCCTTGAACAGGTTGGCCTGGCCCTTGAAGCCATACCGGATAATACGGGGGCCCAGGTCCACAGTCGCGACTACATCCACAATACCGTTGGATATCTCTACGCAGTTGCCCCACCCGCCGTAAGTAATTGTCTTCACCGTAATTGCCATCGTTATCTTGTCTCCTTTTAAGCGAAAGAGAATTACACCCTGCGAAAGCCCATGTGCTCCATAAACCGGTCATAAGCGGCCATTCCCGCTTCCGTGCGCTTGTACACGCCTGCATCGGCCAGCACCGAGGCGAACTTCAGACCGACCTCACACTGCATAGCTTCAGTGGCTTCCGCCTCATTCAGAGAGGAGCCGTAACGGGTAAGCAGCTCACCGATCCACTCGGCATGTTTCGACAATGGATGCTCATTCTTATTCCATTCGCCATCGGCACCCCATTCTCCTTTTAAAATACCAGCAATTTCATCAAGCTCTTGAAGAAGCCGGCCCGGCAGGACAGCAAGGCCCATGACCTCAATAAGGCCGATGTTCTCCTTCTTGATGTGGTGCAGGTTGGAATGGGGGTGGAAAATGCCCATCGGGTGCTCCTCGGAGGTGCGGTTGTTGCGGAGCACCAGATCCAGCTCGAACTCTCCGCCACTGTTGCGGCGGGCAATGGGCGTTACGGTGTTATGAGGCACAGCTGTCCCATTGTCCCCGGCAGATTCAGCCAGGACCTCCGCCGCTTCGTCGCTATAGACCCGCCACGTGTCCAAAAGACTGTTAGCCAGAGCAACCAGCTGTTCTTTGTCCTGACCGGAGATACGCACTACGGACATGGGCCATTTGACGCGGCCGATTTTCACACCGGGGTACGCATCGGCTTGGTAAACCTGCTCCACAATCGCTTTTTCCATAGGGAACACATGCCGTCCGCCCTGGAAGTGGTCATGGCTTAGGATGGAGCCGCCTACAATGGGCAGATCCGCGTTGGAGCCGATGAAATAATGGCCGAATTGCCCGATAAAATCCAAAAGCCGCACGAATGTCCGCTTGGAGATTTTCATGGGTGTATGCTCAGCGTTAAATATAATGCAATGCTCATTATAGTAAACATAGGGTGAATATTGGAAATACCAGGGTTTCCCCTCCAGCTGCAAGGGGATGATCCGGTGGTTCTGCCGTGCTGGATGATTCAAGCGTCCGGCATAGCCTACATTCTCCACACAAAGCAGACACTTGGGGTACTTGCTTTGGGGAAGCGCGCGTTCCGCGGCGATTTCCTTGGGGTCCTTCTCCGGTTTGGAGAGATTGATGGTAATCTCCAGATCACCGTATTCCGTAGGCGCCGGCCAATAGCCGTTCTTCCGGATGCGGTCCATGCGGATATAGTTGGAGTCAATGGACAGCTTGTAGAAGCGGTCCGTAGCCTCCTCCACCGAACGGCTGCGTGCGGTTTCCCAGAATTCCCGGGCCACCTCAGACTGGCGGGGCATCAACAAGCCCATGATCCGGGCGTCCAGCAGATCCCGGTAGCCGGTGGTATTATCCGGCAGGATTCCCTTAGCTGCGGCATAATCGAGAATCCGGCCAAGAATGGCCGGGCTCTCCTCCCGCTCCTCAGGCAGCAGACCCTCATAGGGCTCCGCCACCTGAAGCAGATCCAAAAGACCGTTGACGGCTACGATATCATCGCCTTCGCCATGCATGCCGTTTTCCATTCCGAAACGGACCAATAACGCGATATCCTGCGCAATGTTATGGGACATGGATGCTCTCTCCTTATTTAGCGTAACCGTTCGGATGGGCTTCATGCCATTTCCAGGCGGTGCCGATGATATACTCCAGATTGTCGTACTTCGGCGCCCAGCCCAGCACATCCTTGGCTTTTTGGGAGGAGGCGACCAGAACGGCCGGATCACCGGCGCGGCGGCCTTCCACCTTTACAGGGATGGGGTGTCCGGTTGCCTTGCGTGCAGCCTCAATAACCGCGCTGACGGAATAGCCGGTGCCGCTGCCCAGGTTGAACACATTGCTGTCTCCGCCTTCACGCAGATACTTTACAGCCTTCAGATGGGCATCCGCCAAATCTGTCACATGCAGGTAATCCCGGATGCAGGTGCCGTCCTCTGTAGGATAATCATCGCCGTATACGGAGATGAACGGCCGTTGGCCCAGTGGAACCTGGAGAATCACTGGAATCAGGTGAGTTTCGGGGTTGTGGTCCTCCCCGATCTTGCCGCTCTCATGGGCGCCGCAAGCGTTGAAATAACGGAGGGATACATATTTAACATTATGGGCCACATCGAACCATTTCATCATTTTTTCCATGGCCAGCTTGGTTTCACCATAGGTGTTGGTAGGGAAAGTGCGATCGGATTCCAGAATCGGCACGTTCTCAGGCTCGCCGTAAGTAGCTGCCGTGGAGGAGAAGACAATTTTGCTCACACCGTATTCATTCATCTTTTCCAGGAGGCAAAGAGTTCCGTATACATTGTTATGATAATACTTAGCCGGATCCTTCATGCTCTCTCCCACCAGGGAGTTGGCGGCGAAGTGAATGACGGCATCAATCGTATGTGCCTTAAACACGGTATCCAGGAAATCCTTGTCCCGGATGTCACCTTCATACAATGTACCACCCAGAACCGCATCCCGGTGCCCCTGGTACAAATTATCGATAATGACTACCTCTTCGCCTGCTGTGATAAGCTCTGCCACTGTATGGGAACCGATATAGCCGGCTCCTCCCGTTACTAATACTGCCATGTTAAACACTCCTTTTTTCTATATAAATGTGTTTTACCTGCACTTTGAAAACTGTTTTGGGGTACTTGTTTGCGGGGGCTCCCCCGAAAGTAATCGGATTAAGCTTCAGAGCTTCACGTCACTTTTGGGGGAGGTATTCGCTTGCGCCATCCCCGATATCCGCCACATAGAAGTCTGCTTTATAATCGGTACGCTCACCGTAGGCCTTGCCCACCTTCTCGATGAATTCCTCCACCTTGTCATCGCGGACCAGGGAAACGGTGCAGCCGCCGAAGCCGGCGCCGGTCATCCGGGCACCCAGCACTCCTTCTACCTGAAGTGCCTCTTCCACCATCACATCCAGCTCCTTGCAGGTCACCTCGTACAGCTCCCGCAGGGAAACGCCGGAGGCGGTCATCAGCTCGCCGAAGCGGACCAGATCATTGGCCTTCAGGGCTTCCACGGATTTCAGCACCCGGTCGATCTCCTCCACCACATGGCGGGCTCGCATCAGCACGATGACATCCTTAATCAGATGGGCATTGGCCTCGAACTGCTCCAGGCTAAGCTCGCCCAGCAGCTTAAGCTCGGGGAATGCAGCTTGAAGGTCGATTACTGCCTGCTCGCATTGAGCGCGGCGGGTATTGTATTCGGAATCCACCAGCCCGCGGCGTTTGTTGGTGTTGCCCACAACAATCTTGTAGCCCTTGGCCTGGAAAGGCACCAGCTGATACTCCAGCGTGCTGCACATCAGAAGCACGGCATGATCCTTTTTGCCGTTGGCGATAACGAACTGGTCCATGATGCCGCATTGAACGCCCATGAACTGGTTTTCCGCCTCTTGGGCGGCCAATGCCAGCTGTACCCGGTCAATGGGATGGCCTTCCATGGTCATGAAGCCGATGGCGGTAGCCAGATGGATGGAGGCGGAGGAGGAAAGCCCTGCCCCGTTGGGGATTTCTCCATGATACAGCACATCATAGCCGCCGAAGCCGAAGCCCCTCTTTCCCAGATGGACCAGGATGGACTTGGGGTAATTGCCCCAGTCATGGGCTTCTTCATATACAGCATCCTTCAGCTTAAACTCCACCTGCAGGTCAAAATTGGTGGAAGCCAGCCGGATGGTATCGTCCCCCCGCTTGCGGATCAGCATGAACGTGCCGAAGGTCAAGGCAGCAGGGAACACATAGCCGCCGTTGTAGTCCGTATGCTCTCCGATCAGGTTAACCCGCCCGGGTGCGAAGAAAACCCGGATGTCCGCTGCGCTGCCGCCGTGCAGCTCCACAAAACGCTGTTTTAATTGCTCCACATTTGCCATTGGATCATCATCCTCTTTTTGGATTAGGTTTTAGGTATTATATTGGTTGGGATTGCTGAATACGCTGCGCAGTATCAGGGTGGCGGCACCGATAATGCCGCAATCATCCCCCAGCCCGGCCGGACCAATGTAAATATGCTCGATGTTATGCTGCATGGACCGGTTGGCAATTTCCTCATTCATGCCCCGGAAAATAAAATCTCCGCCGTTGGCTACCCCTCCGCCGATCAGCACCATCTCCGGGTTGAGCAGATTGATGACCAGGGACAGCGCGCCCCCGATATGCCGCCCGGCCTGGTCCAGCAGGAGGATGGAGAATTCATCGCCCTGCAGCGCAGCCTGGTGGATCAGCTCACCGGTAATAGCATCAGAATCTCCGCCGGAAAGCTCCGCCAACACTGACGCCTGCCCTCTGGCAACAGCGGTCCGTGCAAGGTCCTCCAGAGCAGGCCCGGAGGCTGCGGTGGACAAACAGTCCGTTTTGCCGCAGAAGCAGGGTTTTTCCTGATGGCTGGCGATGCGGATATGCCCGATCTCACCCGCCCCGAAGTGGGCGCCCTTCAGCAATTCCCCGTTGAGGCAGATGCCTGAGCCAATGCCGGTGCCAATATTCAGGAAGAAGAAGTTGGAGACGGCCTTAGCCTTGCCAAACCATTTCTCCCCCAGAGCCATCACCCGGGCGTCATTGTCAATGGATACGGGAAGCCCGAACTGCTCGCTGAACAGCTGAGCCACTTCAACATTCTTCCATTGGAATGCTGGAGCAAAAAGGGAGATGCCCTGCTCAGGATCAACCAGACCATGAATCCCCATACCAATGCCGAGTATACGTTCGGAAGCGATCCCCGACTCATCCAGCACCTTGCGGATAGCTTGCCCGATGATGCCCATTATGTCTTCAGGCTCCACTGCGCCTCCAAAGGGAAGCGTAATCTTACAGTGAATATGCCCTTCCAAATCCGTAATGCCTACGGCTACGTCAGTCGTGCCCATATCCACGCCGACCACATAATACGCCTCGGGATTCAGCTCCAGAAGCAGTGGCTTCCGCCCGCCGCTGGAAACGCCGATTCCGGTCTCCCTTACCAGCCCCAGCTCCATCAGCCCTGCCGTATTGCTGGATACGGTAGCGGGATTAAGGCCCGTCAGCTTGGAGATTTCCGCCCGGGAAATGGGACCCTTGGTACGGACAATCTGAAGAATGGTGGAGGTATTCATGTCCTTGATCAGACTTTTATTGGCAGTATTAAATGTTTCCATAGACACCCACTTTCTTTATTGACTAAATAAAGTATCTGACGAGTTCATTTTAGCAGTCCCAGTGGCAATATACAATAGGTTTTCCAAGGTTCTTCAGAAAAAGTTTCCAGCAAAAAATCTAAGTTTATTCATTTAACAAACTATGTTATAATGAAGCTCAAATCATCACTTTTACAAGGAGCACGATAGGATGAATTATTTCTTGGGAATTGATCTCGGCACTTCTGCCGTAAAGTGTATTCTGGTGGCGCAGGACGGCTCCGTTGCCGGCAGCCACAGCGAGGAATATCCGCTTCTGCAGCCGCATCCCGGCTGGGCGGAGCAGCACCCAGAGGATTGGTGGAACCAGTCCGCCGCTTGTATCCGCGGCCTGCTGGCCAAAACAGGAATTCCTGCAGGCCAAGTGGCGGGAGTCGGCTTGTCCGGCCAGATGCACGGCTCTGTTTTCTTAGACGAGGAGCTGAAGGTGATCCGTCCCGCGCTCTTGTGGTGCGACCAACGGACTGAAGCGGAATGCACCTGGATTGAGGAAACCATCGGCAAGCAAAAGCTGGGTGAGCTTACCGGCAACAAAGCTCTCACCGGCTTCACTGCCCCGAAGGCAGTATGGCTGAAGCGGCATGAGCCGGAGCTGTTCGACCGGACGCGCCATCTGATTCTGCCCAAGGATTATGTACGGCTCCAGCTGACCGGCAAGCTGGGCATGGATGTGGCCGATGCCAGCGGCACTCTGCTGCTGAATGTGGCCAAGCGGTCCTGGTCCGAGGAAGTGGCCCATGCCTTGGGGATTCCCTTCGAATGGCTGCCGCCTCTTTTCGAAAGCAATGACGTTGCAGGGCACCTGCTGCCGGAAGCAGCGGAAGCCACCGGTCTTGCTGCCGGTACCCCGGTGGTTGCCGGCGGCGGCGACCAAGCCTGCGGCGCAGTAGGCGTGGGTGTGGTCAAGAAGGGGATCGCTTCGGTAGCTCTGGGCACCTCCGGCGTGGTCTTCGTCCATGACGAGGAATGCCATATGGACAGCGAATTCCGCCTGCACTCCTTCTGCCATGGTGTTCCCGGCAAGTGGCACCGGATGGGCGTCATGCTCTCCGCCGGCGGCTCCTTCCAATGGTGGCGCAACCAGTTCGGCTACGAGGAGCTGGAGAAGGCTGCCAAGGAAGGCCGTGACGCCTATGAGTACCTGACGGCTCTGGCGGAAACCGCGCCTATCGGCAGCGAGGGCCTTCTGTTCCTGCCGTATCTTACCGGCGAACGCACTCCCCATCCCGACCCTCGGGCCCGCGGCGCCTTTGTTGGACTGAACCTGCGGCATACCAAGGCTCATCTGACCCGTGCTGTGCTGGAGGGCATCACCTTCGGTCTGCGGGATTCCCTGGAGCTGATGAAGGAGTCCTCCGTAGAGATCAGCGAGCTGCGCGTTAACGGCGGTGGTGCAAGAAGCCCCTTCTGGCGGCAGATGATCGCCGACATCTTCGGCTATCCGGTGGTCACGGTGAACTCCACCGACGGTCCGGCCTACGGCGCAGCCGTTATGGCTGCCTCCGGCGTGCTAGGCCGGGATATTTCCTCGCTGTGCGAGGAATGGATCAGGGTGGAGCACAGAACGGAGCCCAACCCTGAGAATAGCGCACGCTATGAAGCATATTACAAGCTGTACCGCAGCCTGTACCCGACCCTGCGCGATTCCTTCCACCAATTGAGCGCGCTGGCTGTCCAGCAATAACGTCAGCAATATTTTGTGAAGCAGCAGCAAGCCCGGCAACCCTACTACTAGGATGCCGGGCTTTCTTTATTCATATGTATAGGGCCTCGACGTCTCTCTCTAAACACCAAAAACTCCTTCCGAAGAAGGAGTTTTTGGGTCACCCGCCTATGCCGTCCTGTCCTCTATGCTTCAAACCCGCTCTCGCAGGTGGGTGACCGCAGCCGCGCTTTTGAAGTCCCCCGCATCAGGGGGGCGGGTCAGCCGCACGACAATCTTGATCTCCCTAGAAACATTCATTGGTTCAAAACAATGGAGGACAATAACGCACATCGCAGGAATGTGTCTTTATTATATGCCTCTCGAAAGCAAAAGTAAAATATCAGAATATACCTGGGGTTATAAAGACAGCCCCTATATTTTGGTCGGCGCGTTCAGCTCGTCCTCTTCCGCTTCCTCCAGCTCGCCCGCCTTTTCCTTAGCCTTCTCGGCCTTGTCCTGCAGACGTTGGAACCCGCGGTAGAAGTACCAGAAGGTGACGAAGGCACTGACACTGCCCATAAAGAACGGGATCAGGAAGGTATACCGGGTGCTGATATACACGATAACCGCATTGGTAGCCAGAATCCCGATAGAGGTGAACGGCTGCCCCATAGTCATTATAAACGCATTCTTCACCAGTTGAAGCAGCTTCATATGAAAATGGACCATCAGCGAGAAGAAATTCAGCAATGCGCCGATAAATACAACACCGAAGGAGATGAACAAAAACGAAAGCCAGCGCAGCGCATTGGTCTGGGAGGAATAGAAGCGGATACAGACAATCAGCAGAACGCCGATAACCAGAAACAGCAAACCGCCCAGCATAGCTTGTTTATAGTTTTCTTTATAGCTGCGGAAATAGGTTTTGAACAAAGGAACATCCGTATCTCCCATGACCCACTTGCGGGCAACGCCGTACATGGCGGCAGTAGCCGGGATCAATGTAAACGGACACAAAATTGCGATCATCCATAGT
>JAQSYT010000236.1 GCA_029256065.1 Paenibacillaceae bacterium | reverse complement strand
AAGCGGACAGGCCGCTATACGAGATAATGTTTGGTTGTCTATCTCTCCGTCAAGGTTTTCCTCGACATACGAGATTAACTTGTTCAATCTTTCCAGCGATTCCATAACACCGCCCTCCTTTTATGTATCCATCATACAATAAGCAAAAAGGGACTACCCATTATTTTGAATATGAAAAATGTCGATGTGTTATTTTAGCCGTTTTTTCGTTCGCTCGTCCTTGCCCTGCACGTTCCCCACGGGCAAGGTTGAAGCGACACGCTGACAGGCGGAGCGGTTCGCACGAAGCCCGGAGTGGACGGACGGAAAGGCGATGGGTCACACGGCGGCTGTCGGCCGGACATATCGCCGCCACCGCAGCATGCTGGAGAACCAGCAGACCGGGTTAGCCTATTATCTGGGAGCCGCAGCGGAGGCATACGCTGCGCACTGATTCACCCTGCACAAGCCGTAGCGGATAGGTCGGGAAGTTCATCCCCCTTCCTGTTACGATGAATTCGAAAGGAGGCTGAACAACATGGAACCGCTTTTGCAGCTAAATGAAGCCATGCGTTATATCGAAGCCCATTTGGACGATGAAATTGATTTTGACCAGGTAGCCCGGCTGGCCTGCTGCTCGGAGTATCACTTCCGGAGGATGTTTTCCTTCTTGAGCGGCTTGCCGCTGGGGGAATATATCAGGCGCAGGCGGCTGGCTCTGGCGGCGCTGGAGCTCCGGGATACGGGGGTCAAGATTATTGATCTGGCGCTGAAATACGGCTACGAGTCGCCGGATGCGTTCACAAGAGCATTCCAGAATCTTCACGGTCTGCCGCCCTCCGAGGCCAGAAGGCCCGGGGCCAGTCTGAAGGCTGTTCCGCCCATGACCTTTCAATTAACCGTTACGGGAGGAAATGACATGGATTACCGAATCATTGAAAAGGACGGATTTTATATTACAGGCTTGCACAAAAGAGTGCCGCTGCAATACAACGGAGTGAATCCGGAGATTGCCAAGATGTGGGCCAGCCTCACCATGGAGGACATTGTGGAGCTAAAAGGCTTGTCTAATGTGGAGCCTGCCGGATTGGTCAGCGCTTCGCTGAACTTCTCCGAGGGCCGCGCCGATGGCGGCGAGCTGGATCACTATATCGGGGTGGCGGTGGATGCTCCGCCTGCCGGAAAGTGGCAGACCCTTGCCGTTCCTGCGGGAACCTGGGCAGTGTTTACGGCAGTGGGACCCTTTCCCGAGACGCTGCAAAAGGTGTGGGGCAGCATTTATGCCGAATGGTTTCCCATGTCCGGCTATGAAGCGGCACCTGGTCCGGAGATGCTCTGGAATGAGAGCAAGGATACCTCGAAGCCGGATTACAAAAGCGAAATCTGGATTACGGTGAAGCGGACAGCTAGCGACGGCACCGCACAACAATAAAGCGTCCAAAAGCAGCGCCGCCCCACAAGAAAGGCCACCCGGTCGGGGTCCGACGGGTGGCCTTTTTACCTCTATGGGTGTACGCTGCCTCAGCCCTTGATGGAGCCCAGCAGCACCCCTTTGACAAAATACTTCTGCAAAAACGGATATAAGCACAGGATCGGCGTGACCGTAATGATAATGGCCGCCGCCTTCATGCCCTCCGGAGGTACAAAGCCCAGATCGGAGCTGTCCAGGAGATTGGTGTCTGGAAGCTGGATCATCTGGTAGAGCTTGACGGTCAGGGGCATTTTGGAGGAATCCGTAATAAAGTACAGGGCCGGGGCGTACACGTTCCACAAGCCCACCGCATAAAAGAGAGAGATGGCGGCAAGCACCGGCTTGGACAGCGGAAGCACAATGCGGGCGAAGATGGTCAGATCGCTGGCACCGTCGATGGTGGCCGATTCCTCCAGTTCCCCGGGCAGCCCCTCGAAGGCGGATTTCATGACAAACAGGTTATAGGTGCTGATCAGCCCCGGCAGCCAAATGGCCCAGAAGGTATTTAGAATATGCAGGTTTTTCAACAGCAGAAACATGGGAATCAGTCCGCCGCCGAACATCATGGTGAATAAAATCAGCAGCAGCGCAATTTGCCGTCCCTTCAGCCGGGCTTTGGACAAGGAGTAAGCAGCCAGGGTGGTGACCGTCATCTGCATAAGGGTTCCGGCCACGGTGATGGTGACGGAATTTTTCATGGCGTTCATCAGCTGCCCGTCCTTGAACAGGTTGGAGAAGGCGGTGGTAGTCCAATCCACCGGCCACAGGAAGACCTCGCCGGACAGTATGGCTGTACTGCCGCTAAAGGAGGTTGCCAGCACATTCAGCAGCGGAAATGTAGTGGCGAACGCGCATAGGATCAGCAAAAGCCCGTTCAAGGCCCGCAGGCATTTGGTTACCATAAGCCGCTTTCCCCCATTGCCTTGGTGATCTTGTTGACAGTAAGCATCAGAATCAGGGCAATGACACCCTGGAACAGTCCCACTGCCGTGGAATAGCTGTATTGGGCCGCCTGCAGACCCATCCGGTATACATAGGTGCTGATTACATCGGATACGCTGAAGACCGCTTCATTTTGCAAATTGTATACCTGCTCGAATCCGACATCCGTAATCTGGCCCATCTGGAGAATCAGCAGGATGGCAATAGTGGGCCGGATGCCCGGCAGGGTCACATGCCAAATCTGGCGGAGCTTGGAGGCGCCATCGATCTTGGCCGCTTCATAGAGCTGGGGATCGATGTTGGCCATGGCCGCCAGGTACAGAATGGTTCCCCAGCCTGCGCTCTGCCAGATGGAGGAGAGGGTGAACACTACCGGCCACCAGCGGGTATGGGTCATGAAATAAACCGGCTCCAGGCCGAAACCCTTCTCCATTATCGTGTTAATAATCCCCGTGCTGGGGGACAGTACGGCCACAATGACGCCGCCCAGCACCACCCAGGAGATAAAGTGGGGCAGGTACAGCAGGTTTTGGATCAGCCGTTTGAAGCTGTTCAGCCGGACCTCATTGAGCATGATCGCCAAGAGGATGGGGGCCGGAAACACAAACAGCAGCTTGTAGACATTCAGCAGCATCGTATTGCGGAGCACCTGCCAGAAGTCCGGGTTGGACAGCAGGGCGCTGAAATGCTTCAGACCCACCCACGGGCTGTCCCAGATTCCCTTCATAATCTGGAAATCCTTGAAGGCGATCAGCTCCCCGTAAAGAGGAGAATACTTGAAAACCAGGTAAAAGCCCAACGCCGGCAGCAGGAACAGGTACAGATACCGGTCCCTCCGGAGATAAAAGAAAAAACGCTTCTTTTTCTTCACAGCGGGGAATCCGCCCCGGCCCGCCGCTTCCATAACCGAAAGCTCCTCCATCTTACCCTTCCTCTCCATACAAAATCGTCCCGGCCAGCGCCATCATACCGAGCCCTTGGGTAAACGGGGAATAGGCATAGCCGATGGCATTATAATCTGCCGCAGACGGCATGACGCAGGTGCCGCCTGAGCCCTCCGTCAGCTGCCCATCCTGATCGATCCTGCGGAGCAGGGCATCAGCCGCCCGCAGTCCATTGACCCGGCAAGCTGCCGGAAGCACTCCGCGGGACTGCCCCTTCAGGATGGCGTAGGCAAAGGCGGCGGTACAGGAGGACTCCATGTAGGAGGCTGGATGGTCCAGCACCGTATGCCACATGCCTTCTTCGTTCTGGGTGGCGAGCACACCCGCCATATGGGCAAGATATCCTTCCTGGATGGTGGCCGCTCCCGCCGAGCCCTGCGTCAGCTCCAGCATATCCGCCGAGGCGGCGGCAAACCAGCCGTTGCCCCTTCCCCAGAGCACGCCCATCCGGGAGCCGGTGTTTCCGTTGTAGCCATGCACAATCAGCCCCGTGGCCGGATCACGCAAATATTTGTAGTGAAGTGCAAACTGTCTGACCGCTTCCTCGGTATAGCGCTTCTCCCCGGTAAGGGTGCCCCATTCGGCCAGGAACAGGCAGCCCATAAACAGGGTATCCGCCCAGACCTCCCCGGGATAACGGTTCTCTGTGCAGGAATGCTCGAAGGCCTCTTCCACAGAGCGCGGCGCATCGTTCAGGCACCAGTCGGCGAAGGCGGAGCAGATTGCGGTGTATTTATCCGTGCGGCCTTCCTTAATCAGCTTCACAGCTCCCAGGAGCGGGGCTGTTGTATTGATGCTTTTGCCGGGGGGATGCTCCGGAAGAAAGCCGTTCAGCCATTCTTCTATATAATCGAGATAAAGGCCGTCTCCCAAAGCGTCGTATGCTTTGCCCAAGCCGTACAGCGCCACACCCTGGCCCCATTGCCAGGTCTTCATATGGAAGCGTTCTTGCTCCTGCGGGCGCATGGTGTACCGGGCCAGCTTGGCCAATTGCTCTTTCGCGGTTGAGGCTTGCAGATTCAACATGGTTGGTTCATCATCCTTTACCGGGCTGCCGGTTTGGCAGCCGCTGATTTATGCGCTTAGTCTTCCGTTTTGCCGCAGCGGATGCGGACGTTTGCCTCCAGAGGGGTCAAATAGTTGGCCGCAGCGCTTTTTACGGCTGGGTCCAGCTTGTCATTGCGGAGAGCCTCGAAGCCATGCTGGAAGGCGCCTCCGTCCACCGTGATCCAGTCCTCCCCGCAGCGGTAAACCAACTGCCCGGATTTCAGCCAGGAGGCATGGGTGTTGATGGGCACCAGGTCCGTGCCCTCCAGGGAGCCCTCCGGGGCGAAGGAATAGACCGCCTGGGCGAAGACGGGGAGGGCACCCGCATTCGCCTGGTAATGAAGGTCGATGCCCGCCGGGTCAAGGCGGATGCCCACGCGGACGGGCAGAACCGTCACATTGGTTTTGGCGCGCAGCGGGATGGATTCGGCAAAGTGGAGGGGATCTGTCCGGCCGGCGGCATCCCCGTCCAGAGCATCCCGGTAGCTGCCCTCCAGCTCCATAGACAGCTCATACTCATGCTCTCCGGTCTGCCGGATGGCGGCAAAGGGAGTCCCGGCCACGCCGAACCAGCCCAAGGCCAGCCGGACGCCCAGGAGGCGCGCCTGCCCGTATTGCAGATACAGAAATTCCGGCTGTCCGGCAATCACCGTCACACTCAGCTCGCCCTGCCTGTAGCGGATGAGGGGTGACCCGGCATGGAAAGCGGTGCGCTGGTAGGGAATGACCCCCGTCACAGGCGCAGTCCGCTCCCGGTTGAGGAATACCTCGTAGCAGTCAGGCAGCGGTTGAAGGGGCAGCTCGGCATTCATTTCCTCCGGGAGAAACATCCGGTACAAGAGCGCTTCCCCACCGGTGCGCAGAGACAAGAGCGACTCCCGGGCAAAGCTATGGAACAGCGGATCAGCATTCCGGCCGGCCATAAGGCGGAAAGCCACATAATAGCTGGCATTCAGCCTCATGATCTCGCCCCGGTCCTGACGGCTGGAATATTCCGTGGCTATTTCCGAACGGGGGTGAAGCATGTACTGCATCATGCGCAAATTGCGTGTAACCGGCTCATACAGACGGTCATAGCCGAACACCCGGGCCGCCTGGTACAAAAAGATGGAGCAAACGGCATTGTAAATGGCGTTGCTTCGTTCTGTCCATTCTCCGTCGGGATTGATGTCCAGCCCCTCGGCCAGAAACCGGTCGGCCCGCTCCCGCAGCCGCTCATCTCCGAACAGCTCATACAAAAGGGCAAGGGCTCCGCAGAGCACCCACCGGTGATTGGGGGTATGGATGCCTCCGGCCAGAAGCCCGGGAATCGTCCGGTGAAGGAAAAGCCGCAGCTCTGCACAGGGCTCCTTCATAGCGGGATCATCCATTTTCTCCAGCACATGGAGGCTCATGGCCGTCAAGTGGACAGTAAAGCCTGTATCCGGGGGGGAGTCAATGTTGCAGTTGTGCAGGGAAATACAGCCCGAGGGCAGCTGAGCCCTCAGCAAAAAGCCGATCTGGCCGCGGATGGCCTGCAAGAGCTCCGCGTCCCGGTAATAGGCAGAGTCGGGGTGGGCATACAGTGAAACGGTCAGGGAAAGCAGGGCGTCGCTGGTGGCCAGTCCTTCGTAAGGCTTGCCGTTTCCGTTTTCGGTGAAGGCGCCATACCAGTGGCTGGACAGGTCCTGCACCTGGCTGTCCTTGATCCTCTGCCAGTGCGCTTCCATTACGTCCAGCAGCACAGCATCTTCATTCAGTAGGGTTTGGTTCATATTTCTCTCACCTGTCCTTGTGGTCATTGGGCAGGCCGGGGGAGGGGAAGGGATCGTTGGTTCCAACCCTCCCGGCTGGCGTTGCCCGGGAATTTATCTGCGGGCTCCGGTGGGGAGCCCTTAACGGAAGCAATCTTCCGCTATTCGTTGCCTCGCTTATGAAATGCCGGGGATAACGGAAGGAGTTTTCCGCTATTATCCTCATCTGAGCCATTTTCGGCGCGGTTACAGCAGGTTAGCGGAAAAACCCTTCCGCTATTGCGGCTGCATGGCTGTTTCGCCCGGGATAAAGGAAGCTTCTTTTCCGCTATCCTCCTGCTAGCCGGTGATATGGGCAGCAAAAGGGGGCGATAGCGGAAAATGTCCTTCCGTTATTGGACGATTTACCGGTCTCCGCAGGGAATAGAGGAAAGCTCCCTGCCCCTAAGGCGCGTATGCAACCCCTTGATCACGGGAATTCCGCAGTCCCGGATTATTTGAAGTCCGCCTTGTTCTTCTCGTACCATTCCTGAACCTTGGCGTCGATGGCTTTGCCGTTCAGCTTTTCCCACTCGCTGCGGATTTGGCTGATGCCCCATTCGGCATTAAGGTCGGGCGTCATGGTCACCTTGGTGACAATCTCATCCCATTTTTTCTGGAACTGTCCGGAAACATCCGTGAATTCATCCACTGCCGGGGTGTAAGGAAAGTCCTTGCGGTACTTGGTGCTTTTGGCAACAGTGACGGCGTCTCCGACGGCCTTCTGCACCTTTTGGTCATTGGCATCGCTGCTGGCCCGGGCCATGAGGAATTCCGGCGTCAGAATCTGCTGGTGAACGATCCGGTATTCGCTGGCATAGTTCACTTCCTTCTTCAGCTTCTCCGTATCCAGAGTAACAGGAATGTTGTTTTTCAACTGGTAATGAGTGCCCTCCATGCCGTAGCTCAGGTTGTACCAGCCCTTGTCCAGCATCCAGTCCACAAACTTCATGGCCGCTTGGGGATTCTTCATATCCTTGTTAAAAATGGTCAGCAGGTAGTTGGGCACCTCTTCTTGGTACCCGTTCTTGCCGAACTTGGTGGTAAGGGGCGGAACGGGAGTCAGCTTGGCATCCGGCTGGCTTTTGAAGAAATCCACAGTCGGGCCATTGTTGAAGGTGTCGAACAAAATGCCCGCCTTGCCGGTAATCCACAGCTGCTTTTGCCGGGCCCAGTTTTTGTCCGTCACATATTCCTTGTCCACCAGTCCTTCGGAGTACAGGGTTTTGCGCAGGGTCAGGGCTTCCTTGTAACGGTCGGTAAAGAAGGACAGAGTGGCTTTTCCGCTCTCCACAAACCAATCCCCGCCTCTGGCCGTAAACAGATCATCCAAAACGGCGGAGTAGGCATTGGACATGGCAATGGCGGTAGTGTCCTTTTTGCCGTTGCCGTCGGGGTCCTGATCCCGGAAGGCCTTGGCTACCTCCACCAGCTCGTCAACGGTGGCAGGCATCTTCAGCCCTAACTTGTCGAGCCAGTCCTGGCGAATCCAGATCATGGTGGCGGCCTGGGTGTTGCGCAGGCTGGCAATGGCGTAGGTTTTGCCGTTGAAGGTGACGAAGGGCTTCAATTCCGGATGTTTCTTGATATATTCCTTGTAGCTGGTGCTGTATTTCTCGATGTACTCGTCAATGGGCTGGGCAACCCCTTGGCTGACAAACCGGGACAGCAAATTCCGGTCGTAGGAGGTAATCAGCTCCGGCGCCTGCCCGGAGGCTACCAGTACATTGAACTTGTCCGCCTCCTGGCTCCGGGGGATGGGGGTCCACTTCACCTCCACGCCGGATTGTTCGTTCATCCACTTGGTCCAGCGGTTGCTTTCGTAAGTTCCTTCCTCCGCCGGAACCGTCCCCCGGTCATAGATGGACGCGGTAATGGCCATGGGCAGCGCCGGTTTGGAGCTTGCAGCGGCAGTGGCGCCTGCGGACGGGCTGGGGTTGGATGACTTCTCTGCCGAATCGCCGCAGCCCGCTAAAAGCAGCATGCTGCCCGCGGTTACGGCCAAAACGGCTTTTACATGTTTTTGGTTCAATTGCTTTGCCTCC
>JAQSYT010000235.1 GCA_029256065.1 Paenibacillaceae bacterium | reverse complement strand
TATCATCGGCAGCCGCGGCTTAGGCGGCATCCGTGAATTCGTATTAGGGAGCGTCAGCCATAATGTGGTCCAGCATGCCGTTGTGCCTGTACTGGTAATCAAGTAATGCCGCTTTTATTTGGACACAAGCTCCGGGTCCGTTATGCGGAAACGGATCAGATGGGGGTTGTCTATCATGCCCGCTATCTGGATTGGCTGGAAATAGGGCGCACGGAGATGCTCCGGGAGCAAGGGATGGAATACCGGACATTGGAGGAAGAGTACGGGCTGCTGCTGCCTGTGGTTGATGTCAGTATCCAGTATCTGAAGCCTGCCCATTATGATGATGAGGTGCTGGTTACCACCAGCATTAACGGATTCAGCAATGTCAGGCTGGAATGCTCCTATGAGATACGGCGTGTACAGGATAACGCACTGCTGGTTACCGCCGCCACCAAGCATGTCTGGGTAAACAGACAGTGGCGTCCGGCCAGAATCGACCGAATCTGCCCGCAGCTGTATGCTCTATTGAAGCAAGCGGCTGAGGAAAACTGACATAAGAGACTGCGACGAAATAAAGTACCGATAATTTCCTCGCAGCTCCTAAGGGGGAACCATTATGCTTCGATGGGTGCTGGCACTGTTCATTTTGATTCCGGCGCTGGAGCTGGTTCTGCTGATACAAACCGGCAAATGGATTGGAGTCGGGGCCACACTCCTGCTGCTTATTCTCAGCGGTTTTTTGGGAGCCTATATGGCCAAGCGGGAAGGGAAACGGGTTTGGGACTACGCCCAATTCAGACTGGCCAAAGGGGAGCTGCCCACCGACAGCATCCTGGACGGCATTTGTATTTTTATTGGCGGAGCGCTGCTACTGCTGCCCGGTTTTTTGTCGGATATCGTGGGATTGCTGCTTCTCCTTCCATTAACCCGCGGCATCGCTAAGCTGCTTGTGCTCCGGTATATCACGAAGAGAATTGACCGGGGAAGCATTGTCCTGTTCCGTAGGTGAGAAGCTTCTGACGGGCAAACAAAAGCCGGATATCCGCAGGGATGTCCGGCTCTGTACTTGTAGAAACTATGTATGGCTGATTTTCCTAGACGGGATCCTTGCCTTTGACTATATACCGCCAGACATTCCGGAAGATACCCGCACGGTGGAAGGTGGACAGGAGAATCAGAGTAACAGGCCCGATAATCAGTCCCAGGAAGCCGAACAGCTTCAATCCTACATACATGGAAACCAGCGTGGGAAGGGGATCCAGACCAATGCTGGTGGCCAGCACCTTGGGCTCCAGTATTTGCCGGGCGATCACAATGATGCCGTACAGGATGGTCAGGCCGATGCCCATATAAAAATCCTTCTGAATAAACTCCACGATGATCCACGGCACCATTACGGCGCCCGTTCCCAAATACGGCATCAGGTCCACCAGACCGATGAGAAGGCCGATAGTAATAGCATACTTTACCCGGAGCACCAGAAGCCCCACAATGACGAAAACGGCAGTGATGGAGATTAGTATCAGCTGGGCCCGCAGGTACCCGAAAAGCGCCTTCTGCAGATTGGTCCAAACGATAACAGTGGGCTTTACAATAAAGTCCGGCGATACTGCCTTCAGCTTGCCGACAAGCTTATACCAATCCTTGCTGATGAAGAAGGCAGCCAGCATGGCGATGATGATGATGGTGGCCAGGCTGGGCAGACTGGTAAGCAGAACCACAATGCTGTCCAGAATAACCTTCACCATGTAGGATAAAACATCGGTTACTGTTTTGCCGGAGGAAGTCAAATTGGAGTTGATGGTGTCCTTATACACCGGATTCTGATTATAAATATCCATGATGTTGGTGATGAAGTTCTGGATGCGGTCAGAATTGATATAATCCGTAAAGAAGGTTTTCCAGGAGTTCAGATTGCTTTGGATAATCAAGGAGAGGTCGTTGATTTCCAGCACAATCTTGGTGACGGCCAGTGTAATCGTACCGGCGGTAATGCCGAGGAAAACAATCAGGGCCAGGGTAACGGCCAACCAGCGGGGCATCTTGGTATCACGCTGCATCACATTCACGAAGGGATTCATCATATAGGCGATGACCCATCCCACGAGGAATGGAATGACCAAGGGTGTGATGAAGTAAATGCCCAAGATAGCCGCTGTAAGCAATACGGCGACCCACAACCCCCGCAGCAGCTGTGCCAGCAGCCTTCGATCCATAACGGCTTCATCCTTTCAGCGAGTGGCGGCATTTTTTTCTGGAAGCTTTGCACTATTGTACCATGCATCCGATTTTCACTGCAAAATTTACAAAACGTTAACAATGCGTTAAGGTCAGGCTAACAATTGTAAAAGATAATGAGACTAGGAGTAACCTGGTCCAAGCCAAGGGCCGGATAAGGTTACGGAGAGCCTCGAAATGGGCAAAGCCCCATTTGAGGGAAAGCTCTTTCTCGTGAACAAAGGTCAAACATAAAACGGAGGCATTCATAATGACCACCAAAAGTCCGGCGTCCAATTACATTAACCGTGATTTGAGCTGGATTGAATTTAACTGGAGAGTACTGCAGGAAGCTCAGGATAGCTCCCTGCCATTGCTGGAGCGGGCTAAATTCCTGTCCATTGTTTCATCTAATCTGGATGAGTTTATGAGCGTCCGGGTGGCGGGTCTTCAAGATCAAATGAAGGCCAATTACATAAAAAAGGATTTTTCGGGATATTTGCCGGAGAGTCTGTTGAAGCGGGTCATGAAGCGCACCTACCGGATGGTTGCGGAGCAGTATAAAACCTACCGTGAGATCCTCCGTCTGGTCAGCAAGGAAGGCATTTTGTTAAGTGATTATGAAGATCTGAATGTCACTCACAAAAAAGCGATGGATCAATACTTCCATGAAATCATTTATCCGGTGCTTACCCCCATGGCGGTGGATCAGTCCCGCCCGTTCCCGCTGGTGCATACCCAGTCCTTGTATCTGGCTGTGGTGTTGACCAAGGAAGGAACGGAGCTGGAGGATGAGCCGTTTTTTGCCATTGTCCAGGTTCCGTCTAATCTAAACCGCTGTATTTCCATCTCGGCAAGGGGCAACAGCAAAAAGCATGAATTTATCCTGATGGAAGATCTAATCCGTGTTCATATCCATACATTATTCTCCGGTTATACGCCGGTTGATGTACACAGCTTCCGGTTGACCCGCAACGCGGATCTGACCCTGAATGAGGAAGGGGCGGAGGATCTACTGGAGGAAATTGAAAAGGAGCTCCGCCGCAGACGCTGGGGCGCTCCTGTCCGTCTGGAAGTGGAGAAGGGGATGCATCCCTATGCCTTGGAAATGCTGCGTGAAGAGTTCGAGATTGAGGACAATGTGTTCGAAATCGACGGTCCTGTGGACCTGACCTTCCTCATGCGGCTGCAGGGTGGGCTGGAGGGATTCCAGCATCTCCGCTATCCTGCGCTTGAACCGGTCTATCCCCGCGAGCTGGACGAGGACGATTCCTTTGAGGTGCTTCGCCGTAGAGATGTGCTGGTCTATCACCCTTATGAATCCTTCGAGGCGGTGACCGACTTTATTGTGCAGGCGTCAGAGGATCCCAAGGTGCTGGCTATTAAAATGACCCTCTACCGGGTAAGCGGACACTCTCTTCTGGTGCAGGCACTGGCCCAAGCGGCTGAATCGGGCAAGCAGGTAACTGTGGTGCTGGAGCTAAAGGCGCGGTTTGACGAGGAGCGGAACATCGCATGGGCACGGAAGCTGGAAAAAGCCGGCTGCCACGTGGTGTACGGGCTGATCGGACTCAAAACCCATGCTAAGGTGACCCTGGTGGTGCGGCAGGAAAATAATTCCCTTCGCCGCTATGTCCATGTGGGCACCGGGAATTACAATGATAGCACCGCCCGCCTGTATACGGATGTGGGGATCTTCACCTCCAACCCCTTGATTGGGGAGGATGCATCCATTCTGTTCAATGAAATTACCGGTTATTCTACACCCAAGCATATGCAGGCCTTGTCCGTAGCGCCCACCAACCTGAAGAACCGGCTGTTCGAGCTGTTCCGCCGGGAGGCTGAACACGCCAAAGCAGGCAGGCCGGCCCGGATTATCGCCAAGATGAACTCTGTATCCCACCAGGAAACAGTGGACGAGCTGTATGCGGCTTCCCAAACGGGAGTAAAGGTGGACTTGATTGTCCGCGGCGTATGCTGCCTGCGTCCCGGTGTGGCGGGATTAAGTGAGAATATTACAGTGCGGAGCATTGTAGACCGGTTTCTGGAGCATTCCAGAATCATCTATTTCGAAAACGGGGGAGAGCCGGAGGTTTATATATCCAGTGCGGACTGGATGAGCCGGAACCTGACACGCCGGGTGGAATTGCTGTGCCCGGTCTTGGACGAGTCCAATAAACGGGCCTTGATTAATATGCTTCAGCTTTCATTGCATGACAATGTGAAGGCGAGGGTGCTCCAATCCAACGGTATGTATGAAAACAGGCAGCCCGGAGAAGAACCCGAGCTGCGCAGTCAATTTAAAGCTATGAATGTAGAAGCGTGGAAGAGCCGGGAATTACCTGGATTTCCGGAACAAGACTCCACACCTTCTTGAATTCCTTGGTAATGGCTCCTACTTCCATGACTTCAATACCTGGGTCATGAGTGCACTCCAGTTGCAGGCGGATGCCGCTGGTGCGGGCAATGGCGGTCAGCTTCCGTACCGGCTGGGTTTCGCTGCGGTCCAGGGCAACGGCCAGCTGCAGGAGGGAGCCCAACCGCTCCACCAACAGACAATCGGATTCAGTCAGAATGTCCCTGTGCTCCAGGAACAGCTGGCGGGTCCGGTTTTTGTTTTTGTAGGAGGCAATCATGGCGCAGATCAGCACTTCCCGGTGGGACAGACCGTACAGGCGGGAATGGGCGATGAGATAGAAGGTATGCTTGGGATAATCGTAATAAAAAACGGTAATGCCGATCCGGTACAGGAGGCTTGCCACATGGAGGTAAGCCCTGCTGCGGATGCTGAGATGATGCAGATCCTGCAGATCATCGAAAAGCTTCATAGCCAGCCGGTTCACCTGCTCCACATGCAGGAGTGATACGGAAGGATGCAGGGCCAGCAGGTTGCGGACGCTGTGCTCCAGCACATTGGAGAACTGGCCCTGCCCCGGGTTCAGCACATCATAAAACAGCCCGTCCCGCAAACCGCTGCCGCTGACAATATAATGAGAGGCGCGGGAATAGTCGAATACGGTTTGGAGAATCAGCATCCCCGGTACAATAATGTCGGCGCGGCTTCCGGTCATCCCGTCCACCTTCTTCCGCTTCTCCGGCGGCATGGTGGACAAAAGGGCCAGCAGCTGCTCCACGGTTCCTTTTTCCAATTGATATTGGTGGGTCAGGGGGAGTGAATATTTGCGTGCTCGTTGGTTCAGCTTGCCCAGAGTCCGGATGGTTCCGCCCAGTCCGATGAGAGGCAAGCCCTGATAGCCCTTGATCCAAGGCTCCTTTTCCAGGGCGGCCAGTACCATCTGGCGGATTTTGGCGGCGGTATCGGCGTCCGCTACCCCATCTTTGGTAAACCGTTTGGTGGTATTGACGGAGCCGAAGGGGAAGGACACGCTATGGACCAGTGACCGGCCCAAGAACAGGGATACCTCGGTGCTGCCGCCTCCGATATCAATCACCAGACCGTCCTGAATGTCCATAGAATTGATCATGCCCAGGAATCCGTAATGGGCCTCCATCTCTCCGGAGAGGATCTCTACATCAATTCCGGTTTCCTGCTTCAGGATGCTGACGATTTCTGCTGAGTTAGAGGCATTGCGGATGGCGGCAGTGGCTACTGCCCGCAGAGTATCGGTGTGGTGGGCCTGACAGAGCATTTTGAAATGATTGAGGACCTGGACGATGCCCATGGCATCCTCCGGCTTAAGCGAGCCGTCCTGGCGGATTTTTTCGCTGAGGCGGGCGGATTCCTTGCTTTCGTCGATGACCCGGTAGGCGTCCTGGCCGGATACTTCATAAATAACAAGCCGGACCGAGTTGGATCCGATATCGATAATGCCGACGCGGCTGGTTGTTTCCATCATGGTAGCCCTTTCTATTTTTTTACCTATTGTATCACAGAAGGCCAGACAAATTCCTCCGGGAGTTTTCAAATGTCTGCGGAATTCGATAAAAAACTCCAATCACTTTAGCATTACCATAAAAATATTTTTTGTACCGATAATTATCTTTCATTTCATAATTTGTTCACATATATCTCAGAAAATGTTATTATAGATATACCAACAGATGATAAAACTTCGTTATGATATTCACATACCACTGCTAAAGGAGAGAGAAACGATGACGGCAACCAAAGGTTTGGAAGGTATTGTAGCCACCACGTCCTCCATCAGTTCTATTATTGACGGTGTTTTGACATACCGGGGCATTGACATCGATGAACTGGCGGAGCATGCCTCCTTTGAAGAAGTGGTTTACCTGCTGTGGTTCGGCAAGCTTCCTATGGAATCCGAGCTGGCCCAGCTGAAGGATAATCTGAGCAAGAATGCGGCGGTACCGGATGCCGTCATTGACCAGCTGCGGCTGTTCCCCAAGGATGCCAATGCGATGGCTGTCCTGCGCACCGCCATCTCCGCTCTCTCCCTGTATGATCCGGAAGCCGCCGATATGAGTGTGGCCGCTAATGTCTCCAAGGCCATTAAGCTTCAAGCGCAGGTAGCTACCATCATCGCTGCTTATGCCCGTATCCGCCAGGGGCTGGAGCCGATTGCGCCTAAGGAAAGCGCCTCCGTCGCAGAGAACTTCCTGTACATGCTCTCCGGCGAGCAGCCTGCTCCCGTAGCCATTGAAGCCTTGGATAAGGCGCTGGTGCTGCATGCGGACCATGAGCTGAACGCCTCTACCTTCGCAGCCCGTGTAACCGTTGCCACCCTGTCCGATATTTATTCCGGCGTCACCTCCGCCATCGGCGCATTGAAGGGTCCTCTGCACGGCGGCGCCAATGAGGCCGTTATGGAAATGCTGGAGGAAATCGGCGGCTTCGAGGCTGTGGAAGGCTACGTGAACAAGAAGCTGGACAATAAGGAGAAGCTGATGGGCTTTGGCCACCGGGTATACAAAAACGGTGATCCCCGCGCCAAACATCTGCAAAAAATGTCCCATGAGCTGGGCAAGTTGACCGGTGATCTGAAGTGGTATAATATGTCTGTGAAGATTGAGGATATGGTTGTTTCCGAAAAGGGTCTTAAGCCTAATGTGGATTTCTACTCCGCTTCCGTATATACGACGCTGGGCATTCCGCGGGATCTGTTCACACCGATCTTCGCCATCAGCCGTATGTCGGGCTGGACCGCCCATATTCTGGAGCAATTCGAGAATAACCGGCTGATCCGTCCCCGGGCTGAATATGTGGGGCCTGTAGGCCAATCCTACGTTCCCATGGAAAACCGCTAAACACCGCAGTACAGGTACTTATCTATTCAAATCATAGATTACCGCAACGGGCGCCGGAGAGCTGCAAGCTTGCCCTTCGGCACCCGTTCTTAAAGTGTATAAATATCCGCTCTCAAAAACTTTATCGCCGGGAGGTTTACCATGCCACAATTTGAACAATATTCCTTGCCTGCAGAAGGCCAGCCGATTACAATTGATAACGGCAAACTGAACGTGCCCAACAATCCCATTATTCCGTTTATTGAAGGGGACGGCACAGGTCCCGACATCTGGGCAGCTTCGAAGAGAGTCCTGGATGCGGCGGTGGAGAAGGCTTACGGCGGCGAGAAGAAGATTGCCTGGTATGAGGTTTATGCCGGTGAAAAGGCCTTTAACCAATTCAACAGCTGGCTGCCCGTCGACACGCTGACTGCAGTCCGTGAATACATAGTGGCCATCAAGGGGCCGCTGACCACTCCCATCGGCGGAGGCATCCGTTCTCTGAACGTGGCTTTGCGCCAGGAGCTGGACCTGTATGTCTGCTCCCGTCCTGTGCGTTATTTTGACGGCGTGCCTTCCCCTGTGAAGCATCCGGAGCTGGTGGACATGGTTATTTTCCGGGAGAATACCGAGGACATCTACGCCGGCATCGAGTGGGCCGAGGGCTCTGCCGAGGTGAAGAAGGTTATTGAATTCCTCCAACAGGAAATGGGCGTGAAGAAAATCCGTTTCCCGGAAACCTCCGGCATCGGCATCAAGCCGGTATCCAAGGAGGGCTCCGAGCGGCTGATCCGTGCTGCCATCGAATATGC
>JAQSYT010000234.1 GCA_029256065.1 Paenibacillaceae bacterium | reverse complement strand
CCTCCTGCTCCGTGGGAACAGCACAGGTGAAAATGATCAAGGATGAGCTGGCCTTTATCCGTTTTGATCTGACAGGCGAACCTCTCGCCATTGAAGTAGAGTTTGCCGTCAAGGCATAATAATTACTGCAGCATGTACACATCAGGGCGCACATCCGGGATTTGGAAGGTGTGCCCTGATTTTTTTTATGTATATGAAAACGATTACAAAGGAGGAAGATGACATGTTTACATTTCTTCTGCCACGGAGCAGAAGCCGGAAAGGGAGAGGGGCGGTGCCATTATTGCTGGCACTTATCCTGCTGCTGTCCGCACCGCTGATAGCCATGGGAGCAGTAGCTCCGCTGCCGGGGCCGTCCACGCCCATGCTGTATGACGATTTTTCCAATGGGGGCACCTTCAAGCAAAATTGGGCCAACTGGTACAACCAGGCCGGGGGAACAGGAACCTTCGCCAAAACCACGGTGGATGGCAGAGCTGTGGGGAAATTCACCCAAACGCCCGCTACCGCCTCCTCCTGGGCCAAATTCGAGCCCCAGCATGACAACGGCAATTTCTACGGCTACCGCTACATAACCTTCGTTATGAAAAATCCCGGCTACGACGGCGCCCGTATCCGCATCGGCATCACCGACGGCACCAACAGCTATAATCTGTCGGGGGATTGGATTACCGTGCCCCAGGACTGGACCACCTTCAACTTTGATCTGGACCAGTTCCCGGTGCTGAACCGCAAGAGCCTCCATTTCTCAATCTGGCTCCGGCAGACAGGAGGCCAATATGGGGAGATTCTAATTGACGAGATTAAGGGCACCTCTCCTGCGGAAGGCCAGGCCGCCGTACTCAGCAATACGGGAGTGGACCAGTCCGCCGGGGATGAGAATACCCGGTTCACCTTCCGGACCACCTATACGGACCCGGACAATGATGCTCCTTTCGCCGTGCAGCTGGTGCTGGATGATACCACGGTTATAACCATGGACGAGGTGGAACGCGGGGACTTTCAGTACGCCGACGGGAAGGACTACATCCTGGCGACCAAGCTTCCTGCCGGGACCCATACCTACGTCATCCGGGCGACAGATGCCCACAATGATCCGGCTGTAGCGGTGGGTCAGCCCATTACAGTTGCAAGCGTGTGGATCACCGCGGATGTGAACGACAATGCTGCGGGAACAGGCTACAGCCAGTTCCGGTATGAGGGCACCGGCTGGCAGTACGGTACCGCGCCCGCAGGCAGCTACAATGGCGACCAGCATGAATCGGCGGCTGCCGGGGATACGGCCACCTTCCGCTTCATCGGCACCAAGGTGCAGCTTTACGGGGCCAAGGCCCCGGGCTACGGCATCGCCGCTATCTCCATTGACGGAGGCGAGGAGCTTCTGTTGTCGGCCTACGCCGCCTCCCGGCAGGAGCACGCCTTATTGTACACCAGTCCCGAGCTGCCGACTGGGGCGCATACCTTAACCGTGCGGGTTACAGGTGAAAAGGAGGCGGCATCCGCAGGTGCTTCGGTGGCAGTGGACCAGGTAAAGGCTGTTGTTTACACCGGAAATGTTGTGGACAGCATCAATGTCTCCCAAGCCGGATACGGTGCGGCCGACTTCAAGCTGGCTACGGTGACGGCGGTGGATGCGTTAACCGACCTGAGTGTGCAGATTAAGAGCGGGTCTGCGGCGGTATGGTCCGGCATGCTGAAGGACGAGGGGGTTATTTGGGGCAAACATGCCTATTCCCTGGACTTCTCCTCCTTCACGCAGACAGGGGAAGACTATTCCATTGCCACCAACGGGAAAACCTCCTACAGCTTCCCCGTCAAGAGCAATCTGTGGAGCAGCTTTAGGGATGAAATGACGGCATTTTACCGGCTGCAGCGCTCTACCGACACCACGGTGAGCTATCCGGCGGGCTACAGCGACATTGCACCTTCGGCCAAGGTGTTCCATCCCGATTCCTATCTGGATGATGCGGTAGCCGCAGACGGCACCCACTATGATCTGACCGGAGGCTGGTTCGATGCCGGGGATTACGGCAAGTACGGCGGCAACCAATGGGTAACGGGCCAAATTGCCCTGGCCTACCTGCGGCATGCGGATTCGCCTGAGGTGAATTATGACAATGACAACAACGGCATTCCCGACCTTCTGGATGAAGCCATCTTCGGCAGCGAATATCTGATGAAGTTTGCCGACCAGATGGACGGAGAGATTTATAATATCAAAAACTATACAGACTTCAAGCATCCCGAGAAGGCTACGGACAACATCGTCGGCACCGCTGATGATCCTACGCTCCGGGAGCTGTGTGTGGGCGGCTCCGGAAAGGCGGCAGGAGCCCTGGCGGCAACGGCTCGGGCCATTAATGACGCCATTGCCAACGGCCGGATTGCTCCGGCTAAGGTGGCTGGGCTGCAGGCCTTTTCCAATACCATTTCCGCTGCGGCCGTGCCCTTTTACCAATTTGCACTGAACTGGGTGGGTCCCGATCCCGGCAGCTACGTTACTACGGGAGGTATCCCCAATACACTCCTGTGGGCGGAGGTGGAGCTGTACCTGCTGACGGGGGCGGTGGAGTACAAGAATGCGGCCCTTCCCCGGATCAGCGCCATCGCGCCGGGTGACCTGCGCTCCACCAACTATTGGGATATGCGGCCTATGACCCTGGCGGAGTTCTACCCTGTGGCGGATACGGCGGTGAAGGCCCATATTAAGAGCATTCTCGATAAGCAAATGGAATATTTTATAACCTCCCAGGATGATACGCCTTACGGTGTGCTGAATGAGTTCGGCAACTTCGGCGTTAACGAGCCTCTGGGCTCTTACATTGGCGATGCCCTCCGCTACAACGAGCTGTTCCCCGATCCCACCGTCATGCAGGCGGCTGTGAAGGGGCTGTACTGGATCTTCGGCAATAATCCTTGGAATAAAAGCTGGGTGTCCGGCGTGGGCACAGATCATGTGCGGTACGTGCATACCCGCCTAGACGACGAGGCACGGAGCTCCACCAACCGGGGCGTTGTGATTCCGGGGGCGATGTTGGCCGGGCCTAATATGAAGGATACCAAGAACAAGGCCAGCGTCAGTCCTTGGTACGAGGACCGTCCTTTTCCGGAGGATGATCTGAACCAGTGGCGGTACAATGAATTCAGCATCAGCATTCAGGCCGGGCTGCTGTATTCGGTGATGGCGCTCAGCAGCACATCCTTTGCCTCCTTCGGCGGGCAGGCCTTGCCGGAGCTTCCGGTAACCACTCCTGTGATCGGGGATTATGTCACCGGGATGGTGACGGTGTTTGCCGAGCCGCAGGGGGCTGTGAGTGCAATGGACTACCGGGTGGACGGAGTATATTCGCCGATGACAGGCTCCGGTGGCGTATACACTGGCCAATATGATGCTTCCGCGCTGGCTCCCTACACCAACAAGCGCGCCTATGTGCGGGGGACGGCTGCCGACGGCCGCTCTACCTTCAGCGCAACCCACTTTACCGTGGCGCCGCCCCTGCCCGACCCGGAGCATCCGCTTTTGTACGATAATTTCAGCGGGCAGGGCACCTGGGGAGGCGGCGGGCTGGACTGGGTAAACTGGTACAACCAGGACGGGGGTTCAGGTGTGTATGCGGACGGCACAGAGGACGGCCGGAGCATCGGACGGTTCACACACAGCTCTGCTTCCACCAAATCCCAGGCCAAGTTTGAGCCGTGGAAGGATAAGGTGGACCTGTCAGGCTACCGTTACCTCACCGTAGTCATGAAGAATCCGGGATATGACGGCATGCGGGTGAAGATCACCGGCTCCGGCGGTTACATCGCGGTGCCCACGGAATGGACCACCTTCAACTTTGATCTGGATGCCTCCGGGACTCTGGACAAAAAGGCGGTGCATCTGGAGGTGTGGCTGAAGGAAACGACGGCGGTTCCGGGGGAGCTTTGGATCGATGAAATCTACGCCTCCAACCAGCCCTCCGGCAGCGCACCGGTATTAAGCGGTGTTGGAGTGAGCGAAGCCGCAGGGGATACGGATATGCTGTTTACCTTCAGCGCCAATTATCTGGATGCGGATAACCAGAAGCCCTTCCGGGTGCAGGTGGTGATCGACGGGGTGATCCGGGATATGGCGGAGCTGAATACAGCGGACACCGTGTATACGGATGGCAAGCGGTACACCTACTCGACCCGGCTGGGGCTGGGCACCCATTCGTATTATTTCCGCACCACGGATAATACCTCTGCGGTGGTGGCCACCTCTGCTGTGACCGGGCCTGTGGTCACAGCGCCGCTGCCGCCGGGACCGATTCTCCTGGAAGTGGAGAATCTCACTGTTGGCGCCGTTTCCGCAGGAGATGCCCATACCCTGCGGACGGACAACAAGCTGAGCGGCGGCAAGGGCACGAATTTGGCAGCTAATGCGGCAGGTGACTTTGTGGAGTACCGCTGGAATCCGGCGGGAGCAGCTGCCTTGCGGGGGAGCGTCGTCACGGCTGTGTATGGCACGGCAACAGTGACCGGCCAGGTATATGGTGATGCAGCTGCAGACGACAGTGGGAACAGTCCGGCTGCCGGAATAAGTCCGGCCATTCCTCTTGAGAACAGTGGGGGCGACAGCGGTCCCACCGTCAGCGGCAGCGTCTACGGCCCGGATCCGTCAGCAGCGGCGGCTCCGCTTTATAACGTGAAGGCAGGTGTAATGAAAAGCAATGACCGGGGCATCTATCAGCTGTCCGTGAATGGTGTCAACCAGGGAGCACCTATAGACCTGTATGACTTGCCCACAGGAGCGGTATACCAGGAAATTGACTTGGGAGATATGGCGCTTCCGGCGGGAGGGGAGCTGGTGCTGCGCTTCACCTGCACCGGCAAGAATGGCTCCAGCAAGGGCTACCGTCTGGTGCTGGACTATGTGCGGCTGACGCCGAGGTAAGCGGATGCAGCCTTAGCCATAGCAATTAAAACCTGTAATCATCTATACTGTTTCTATGGCGAAGAACGCCCTAAGTCAATGCTACATGGCTTGGGGCGTTCTTTTTGCATTTTACTTGAAAGGGAGAGGATGGCATGCATGTAGAAGAGGCGCACCGGGAATTTATCCGGGATCATCTGGAGAAAAGGTCAGGGGAGAGGAGGGGACGTCTGGAGCGTGGACACAAGGAGGCGGAGGCGCTGTTTTGCCGGAGTGTATGGTGGCCGCTGCAGGGGAATTTCGAGGGATTGCATCCGGAGTATGAGGTTACGGACTGGCGCGGAATGAGTTATTTCTGTGATTTTGTCTGGCTGACACCATTCCTGAAGCTGGCTATCGAGATCAAGGGCTTCGGTCCCCATGTGCGGGACATGGATAGGCAAAAATACTGCAACGAGCTGAACCGGGAGACATTTCTGACAGCGCTTGGGTTTCAGGTAGTTTCGTTGGCATATGATGATGTTCAGCAGCGGCCGGAGCTATGCATCACACTGCTGAAGCTGGTGTTAAGCAGGTTTCTTCCGAAGGAAGCTCCGAGAGGAGGAGTAACGGTCAGGGAGAGGGAGCTGATCCGACTGGCGTGCCGCCTCGGCGGCAAGCTGCGGCCCAGGGATGCCGCGGAGCATCTGGAGCTTAATCACCGGACTGCTGTCCAAACGTTAAAGGAGTTGTGCGAAAAGGGACTTTTTGTCCCCGAGGGGAGCTTGGCAGGAAAACGGGTGGTCCGCTATCAGCTCCAAGCCATGGCAGTAAGCTATCTATAAATTGTTCTGTGTAGAAGGGAAGGGAGCCGGTTGGGTGTAAGTCGAGGAGAAGAGTGAGTAAGCAGTAGGAGAAAAGGAGGGTGGATGGGGAAACGTTACGGCGGAATGCAAAAGTGCAGTTATTTTTTAAACTAACCTCTGTTTCTGCCACTTATCCTGCAAAAATGCAGTTATTTCAGTGGAATTTGAGCTGAAACGGACCCTTTGGCGGAAAATAGATGCACTTTTGCATTATGCGTATGGGGAGAGGCCGGGTATTGTCTCATTAACTGCACTTTTGTAGGATGGACATAGTAATAAATGGGAAAAAGACTCTCAGAAGGCTGCAAGCCGCGCTATCCGCCCCAAAAGAGGGCTCCCGCACAGGAATACCGCGCCAACCGCAGCCCGACCAATGACTCCCACAGAAAAAAGCAGGGCGCTGCCTCACGCGGCAGAGCCCTGCCTTTCCCTTATCCGTTTACCGGAACGGCATTCTGGAAATACTCCTCCAGTGTCCAGCGGTTCTCATACACCACCTTGGCGATATCCAGACCGACATAGCGGATATGCCAGGGTTCATAGCTGTAGCCGGTAATGCTTTCCTTTCCCTTGGGGTAGCGGATGATGAAGCCTGCTTCATGGGCGTGCTCCGCCAGCCATTTGCCCTCCTTGGTGGTGCCGAAAACCTCCTCCAGGCCAAACTTGGCGCTTTGGCTGGAGACGTCGATAGCCAGCCCGGTCTGATGCTCGCTGAAGCCTGGGCGGGCGCTAACCTTGTCGGCCTCCGCCTGGCCTTGGGTTTTCACATTATTATTGTACACACTCACCTGAGTAGCCCGGGAGCGGTAGCCGGATACGCCGTACAGCTTGATCCCGTCAGCGGAGGCCTGCTTAAACAGCTTCTCCAGCGCCTGGGCGGCTTCCTTGCGCAGCATCCGCTTGTCGGCTTTTCCGCTGAAGGAAAAATCCACATTCGGCTCTGTCAGGTCGGTAGGCTCATAGGTGTCGGGCAGGCCGCGCTCCTTGTTTACCACAACGGCCATATCTGTTTCATTGGTGACGATATTTTTGCCGGAAACGGTTTTGACCGTATCCTCCAGGGCATATTTTATGATAACGCCAATAGTTGCCTTCTTGCCTTGGTAATCTGCGCTGATGACAGCCTGGGAGCCAGTGGTGCCTTTGGGTCCGGGCTTCACATTGCCGCTTGCGTCAACCGCCACCACGTCGGGCTTGTCCGAGGTATAGACGATGGCTTTGGCATCGGGAATCGCGGTTTTTTCCTTTTTGGCGTTGAGGCCGGTGACATTGAGCCGCAGGCTCTGGCCCGGGGCGACAATTGCCTGGGCAATGTCAAAGGCAATGGACTGTACGCTGCCGTTTTTGCCTGCAGCAGGTGATGCTGCCGGTAACCCGGTGGCTGCCACGGAGCTTGCCGGAGATGAGGCCGGCGCAGCAGAACCCGGCTTCGCTTTGTCACTGCCGCAGCCGCTTAGGGCCACGCTTCCGGCCAAGAGAGAGCCGAACAGGCAAACGGCCAGCTTTTTCTTCGAGATGGATGACATGAGTTCCTCCTTGCCCCTGTTTTTAGGCACAGGGAAATGCTTGGTAGAAAAGAGCAACCCTATTATAGCACTCCCGCGGATCAAATGGCTAACAGTGTATTTTCCTGGGAATGACGTACCCTAGGGCGTGTATGCAAACCCGCTTGAGGGATCTTTCGCCGCCTTTTCGCCCCATGCTTCGTTACTTTCGCTTGACGTACCCCCGGTACGCCTGCACAAAAGTGCCTTGCCTGGAACGAAAATTCGGCCAAATTTGCTCCCCTCGGAGTTTGCACACACACCCTAACATAAATGTGAAAAAAACAAGAAGTTTCCCGAAAAAAGATGCGGCAATTTGTCGAAACAAGTGGTAATCTTATAGAGATTAGAACGGATTCAAGATATAATATGAAAGCGTTTTACCAAACCTCGCCTCCACAGGATGGTGTTCATCATGAGCCTTCGCATTTCACTGGCCAAAATAGCTGTTTCCTTCATTGTCCTGACCCTGCTGTTCGCCTCCTATCAGATCATGATGGCTTCCGGCGAGAACAGCGAGCCCAAGGTTATTATGCTGCGCCTGGAGGATGTGGGCCCTGGTGGAGAATACTCCAACATGGACCAGCTGGGCAAGCTCAGGACGGTTCTGGAGTTTTTGGGCCAGCAGGAGGTGCACTACCAGATCGGTGTCATTCCCCGCTGGGTGAATTATGGGGAGCAAGGCTTAACCTACAGCCGGTCTCTTGACCAGCTAGGCGATTTATATACCGAAAGTCTGGTTGCGGTTCTGAAGAACGCAGTTCAAGAAGGGGCAGTCATCGGCATGCATGGCTTTACCCATCAGGTGGGCGAGGCCAAACGGGCGGACGGCCATCAGGAGTCCGGCATCGGCAATGAGTTCAATGTGCCGGATGTGCCGGAGACACTTACGCCTGCTTTTGCGGCGCAGCGGATGACGGAAGGGTTGAAAATTTTTGACTCCGTTGGGATAACC
>JAQSYT010000233.1 GCA_029256065.1 Paenibacillaceae bacterium | reverse complement strand
GTGGAGAAGCAATTCCGCTACCCTACCGAGTACGGAGCACAAAAACCGCCTACCGCCCAGTTTACTGTTACCGGCGCAGGAGCTGCCGTGCTAGCTCCCCAAGGTGTAGGGCCGCGGGTAACCCGGGCAACCATCGGTAAGGTGATTGATATGGGAATCAAGGATCCCTTCAACATGGGGGCAGCCATGGCACCCGCGGCAGTGAACACCATTGAAGCCCACTTCCGCGAATTCAATCTGCAGCCTGATGAATACGATTTGATCATCACCGGGGATCTGGCCACTGTCGGTCATCAAATAGCCCGGGAGCTGTTCTTGCAGCATGCATTTCCCATCGACAAGATGAATTTCCAGGATTGCGGGATTCTGATCTATGACCGGGAGAAGCAGGATGTCCAGGCAGGGGGCAGCGGCTGCGGCTGCAGTGCAACCGTAACCTATGGTTATCTCCTGAAGCAGCTGGCAGAGGGTAAGCTGAAACGGATTCTGGTTGTGGCCACCGGGGCGCTGCTGTCCCCTCTTTCTTATCAGCAAGGGGAGAGCATTCCGTGCATCGCCCATGCCGTGGCCATTGAAGGCGGAAGGGGGGATTAATGTGGATGCGATGATGTTTCTCAAGGCATTTCTGTTCGGTGGCGCCATCTGTGTGCTGGGGCAGATTATGATGGATGTAATCAAGCTGACTCCGGCTCATACAATGAGCACTCTGGTGGTTTTGGGCGCCATTGTGGACGGTCTGGGCTGGTATGACCCCTTCGTCAAATTTGCCGGGGCAGGGGCGACAGTGCCTATAACCAGCTTCGGCAATTCACTGGTGCATGGCGCGTTGGAGCATGCAGACAAGCATGGCTTCATCGGCATTGTCATGGGAATATTTGAGCTTACCAGCGCCGGGATATCGGCAGCGATTATTTTTTCGTTTCTGGCCGCGCTGTTTTTCCGCCCGAAAGGATAAATTGGCTGCTTTGCAAAGCCGCAATCCACGGTTAACCGGGGCTGCGGCTTTTTTTGCGGGGGTTTTCGCAATTGGGAAAAATTCTCCAGAACGTCATGAAAACGCTTGCAGATAAGAATATCCCGTGCATATAATAACGGTAGGAGGCACTGGTTCACTAAGGAGCTGCGAGGAAATGAGTATCCGCTTTTGTTGACAAAATCTCCAAGTTTTTGGGAGTTTTGTCAACAAATTAGCGGTACTTTATTTCGTTGCAGTCTCTAAAAAACAGATTAGCGGGGAGGATCAGAGAATGAAATTGGGGATTGTCTTGCACAAGGACGACGCGCCAGTCTTGGATGAGTTGATTGAATCGGGAGCCGTTCTTCTGGTTAGGCGCCGCGGGCTATTGTGCGAGGTGGACAGCGAGGTTTATCCCCTGGTGAAATCCAGGCTGGGACGAAGTGTGGTGGTACCGACCTCATACAGCATGTTTGAAAAGGCAATATACTGACCTGTGCCGGTCAGCATTAGTCCCATACCACCCGAAATTCCCGCTGAGGCGGGAATTTTTTTATTTTTTTCCGGATACCGGTCCGTCTAACGTTTGCCAGATGAGGTGCCGATTTCTTATACTTGTAATGTGATTGAAACACTAGAAGTCCACCTCTGCTAGAAAAAAATGATATAATTAGGGTATGTTACGGCGCTTATTCAGATATAAACCAACGGGAGGTTACACATGGAGGCTGTTCTGCAAGATGACCGGTCCGTACTGCAAGGACTCATATCCAATTTGGAAGCATGCATAATGGGAAAGAGTGAAGAAATCGGCCTATTGATTACCGCCCTTCTTGCCGGAGGACATGTACTCTTGGAAGACGTCCCCGGTACCGGCAAAACGGTTCTGATTAAAGCGCTGGCCAAGTCTATTGACGGGGAATACAGGCGGGTCCAGTGCAACCCGGACCTGCTGCCTACCGATATTACAGGCGTTTCTATTTTCCATCCCAAGAATGAAACCTTTTTGTTCCGGCCAGGTCCTATTATGACCAATATTCTGCTGACGGACGAAATTAACCGTGCTACAACCAAAACCCAATCCGCGCTGCTGGAGGCCATGGAGGAGCGCCACATTACAGTGGACGGCGAGCAGTATATGCTGCCACAGCCATTCTTGCTTCTGGCAACCCAGAATCCCATTGATTTTGAAGGCACCTATGTGCTGCCCGAGGCCCAGTTGGACCGCTTCATGATGAAGTTCAGCCTGGGCTACCCCGATGAAGAAACCGAGGTCAAGATGATTTTCGCCCAAACGGGCGGACATCCGCTGGAAACCTTGAAGGCTGTCGCCACTGCTGACAAAATTCTGGAGCTGCAGCAGAAGGTGCGCGGGCTTCATCTTGATCAGGCTGTAGGGGAATACGCCGTCTCTATTGTCCGTAAGACCCGGGAGCATCCTTCCGTCTTCCTGGGAGCCAGCCCCCGGGCAGCCATTGCTCTGGTCCAGGCGGCCAAAGCCTATGCTTTCCTGCAGGGAAGGGATTTCTGCATTCCCGACGACATTAAAAAGATGGTTCCCTATGTGCTGGGGCATCGGATTCTTCTCCATGCGGAAGCCCGGATGGAGGGAGCCACGGTCACCACAGTTTTGGAATCCGTTATGCAGCAGGTCCGTGCACCTGTCCGGCTGGAGCGTTGACCATGAACGCCCGCGCACCAGCCAGCGTACGCCAGCCGGACCGGTCCTCATACAAAGTTTTGGTTATGTTCACTTGTTTCGCGGCCAGTCTGATGTTTGTACTGTTTCAGGGAGGCAAGCTGGCGCTGATGGTTTTTGTAATCGTTCTCGTTCTTAATATTTATTTGGTTCTCGGCAGATGGAGCGGCATCCGCCGGGTTAAGGGACAACGGCTTCTGAGCTCTGATCAAGCCGAGGAGGGGGTCGAAGCCGGCAGCCCGATGAAGGTTAAGCTGAAGGTGCATATTCCCGGGTTTTGGCCGGTACCCTACGTGCTTGTGCGTGACCGGCTGCTCCGCAAAAACGGAAGTGAATATGATTTTGAAGCCTCCCTGATCCCCGACTGGAGCCGCAAAGGAGAACTGGAATACATTACCCCTCCACTTATGCGGGGCTTCTACAAATTTGGAGAGACCGCCTGCTCCACCAAGGATGTGTTCGGTTTGTTCGAGCATACCGGGACGCTGGAGCTGCCCATTACCTTCAAGGTATACCCACAAACCGTTCGTATCAAGGAATGGAAGCAGCTGCAGCGGCTGATGAAGGGGGCCAATCAACACACGGTTACAACCCGGGCTACCCGTGAAACGACCCAGATTAATGGTGTGCGTGAATACAGCTACGGAGACCGGTTATCCCGGATTCACTGGAATGCGACAGCACGTACAGGGACTATGAAGTCCAAGGAATTCGAGAAGGAGTCCCTGCCCAAAACCATTGTTTTTCTGGACCGCCAGACCAAAAGCTATCTCAATGCTGACCAGTTCGAGTTGGCTGTATCGGTAGCAGCGTCCTTGTTCCAGTACGGCAAAAACCGCGAAATTAACCTGGGTTTGCTGTCTGTGGGTTCGGACTCGGTATATTTTGAACCCAAGAGCTTCCAGAACGGCACAAAAAGTATGATGCACCATCTCATCGAGGTTTCAGCCGACGGCAGCTATCCCATGCTCCGTGTTCTGGAGGACCGGGTGAGGCTGTTTGAGCCGGGAACCTGTATGATTATCGTCAGCCCCGAAAAAGGGGACAGCATTCTCAAAACCATGGCTTGGCTCCACCAACGCCAAATGGTGCCCTGCCATATCTGGCTTACGCCCCATGCGGATGAAGGAGCGGAATGGTGCAGACAATTGCGGACAATGGGCCATATGGGCTACGCGGTCCGCACGCTGGATGAGCTGCCGGCGGCGTTAAGGGGTGTGTCTAATGGATGAAATTAACACTCATACTCAAACAAGAGCTAGCGGCGGCAAATTCTCGTTTCGGGTATTCCTGACACAGGACTGGCACCGCAAGCTAACCAGTCTGGTTACCGTACTATTCCTGATGCAATATGTCTCCTGGTTTGAAGCCGAAAAAAACATGTGGTGGCCGGAAACGGTAGCCATGGTACAAATATCTCTGTGGATCAGCTTTGCCATCGACCTTCTTCCCAAAGTGAACGTGTGGTTGCGCAGATGTGTCCAGCTTTGGACACTCATCATTGTGAATGGCATTTACAGCGGCTATGAGCCGGTGCTCTACAAGCTGCATTCCAGGCAAGATTTCGGCAACTGGGTGTATGATAATTTTTGGCAGCTTAACCCCTATGTATGGTTCAGTCTGGGCGCATGGGCTGTTTATATAGCCACAGCCTGGTGGCTGAGATCCCGGTGGCGGATTGGCGCGGCAGTGATTTTGTCCGTTTTGGTCTTCGCGATTAGGGATTCCTTTTCCACGCTCCATCTGTGGGAAGAAACGGCATGGGTAATATTTTGCGGATTGATGCTGTTGGTGATCAGCCACTTCGCCGAGGTCAAACGGAAAAACCCCTATGGCTGGGCATATCTAATGGAATATCCTGCAACACTGATCGCTACTATTCTGTTATTGCTGGGAATCACAATGATTCCGGGGACAGCCATGCCTACCATTCGTCCTATTCTCACGGATCCTTACACCGCGTACCTGCAGTGGAAGGGCGAAGAGGTTCCGGCCTACGGCAAAACCATCGCCGGCCTTATAGACAGCTCCTCCTCCAGTTCAACATCAGGCTACAGCAGGGATGACAGCAGCCTGGGAGGAAGCTTCAGCTTTGACTATTCTCCGGTGTTCAATGTGGATACCACCCACAGGGCGTATATGCGCGGCGAAACCCGCTCTTTTTATAATGGAAGCGGCTGGGAAGTGAGCGACGGAGATAAACAGGCGGCCAATGGGCCTGTGGTTCCAGGCAATCTTCTGGCTAAGGATCAGCGGTTTAACGTTAGCAAGCTGAAAACAGTTACTATAAAGCAGACGGTGGAACGGCTTAATCAGGACGATGCTTACCCTGTGCTTTTCGGAGCATTTGCCATCAACAAGGTGGAGAGTATTAACAATGAAGCTACCGGCTCTGACCGTCTGAGATGGGTGCCGCGGCAGATGGAGCTCCGTTGGAACAATACCCGGCGGGATAATTACCCGACCCTGTATACGATTGAGTCGGAGATGCCTATTTCCACCGGAGATGAGCTCCGTTCGGCAGGAGCTTTGCCCAATCCCGCGCAGTTCTCGGAATATCTCCAGCTGCCCCGAGATTTGCCTCAGCGGGTACGGCAATTAGCCCAGCAAACCACCGCAGGGGGAACCACTTCTTACGACAAAGCCATGCTGCTGGTTCAATATTTGCAGACATCCTTTCCTTACACCAATGAGCCTCAGGCCGAATTGGCGAAAAGCGGGGACTTCGTTGACCGTTTCCTGTTTGAAATCAAAGAAGGCTATTGCGATTACTTTTCCTCCGCAATGGCGGTGATGAGCCGGACTATCGGCATCCCGTCCCGCTGGGTCAAGGGTTATACCGCCGGCCAGCAGGACATTCAGGATCCGTCCTTCGGGGATTTTCCCGTAGACGGTACGGACGATACCACTGGCTCAGGCCTGTATACAGTGCGGAATTCCGACGCCCATTCCTGGGTAGAGCTTTATTTTCCCGGTTACGGTTGGATTCCCTTTGAGGCCACTTCCGGTTTTGCCCTTCCAGTAGTCACACCGTTGTCAGATGCCGCATTGCCCGATTTGGCAGTAGACCCGATAGACGGCTCAACTGCAGGCGATGTGACAGCAGCCCCTGGGGAAAGCGGTAGGAACCCGTATGTTGTGGCTGCAATTATTACGGTTGTGATGTTGGCCGGGGCGGCAGGCTGGTGGTACCGGAAGAGAATATTCGCTTGGGCAAAGAAAAGCCGGCTGCTCGGTGTGAAACGCTCCTATAATCCGGAGCAGCGGATTATCAGTGAATATGCCAGGATGCTTAAGGTATACCGCCGCAAGGGAGTTTCCATCCATGATTACGAAACAGCCCGGGAGACCATCGAACGGCTGAAGCGTAAGGACGTATGGCTGACCAAGGATCTGGATGATCTGTTGGCGCTGTTCGAAAAAGCCAAATACAGCCCCCGCAGAGTAACCCCTGAGGAAAGTGGCCGGGCAGTGCGCATTGTCGACAAGCTGAAAAAAGCCACCTGAGTTGCGTCACATAATGAGCATGGGAAATAAACCAAGCCGCTTCTAAACCCGAAAGGGAAGGAGCGGCTTTTTTATCAACCGCATCCAGTCCCCCAGTTTCCTCCAGCCTTCGCCAGTCCGTAAGTCCGAAAATCCGCCAGTCCGCCAGTCCGAAAATCCGCCAGTCCGTGAGTCCGCAAGTCGGCCTTTAACCGCCTGGGCATATCCCCATCTCAAGTCTTGTCGTCCACTCTCCCCTTTACTCAGGAGACGGAAATTCTCCATTGCCTAAGTGGAGCAGGAAAAGTGAGGGAAGGCAACAAACAGCGTTTGAGTTGCAGAGGCAAAGAAAAGAAAAACAGGGAGTAGGGTGCAGAGGCAAAATGAGGGAAGACAAACAGCGGCTAGAGCTGCAGAGACAACGGAGAGACCAAAAAATGTAGAGTAGAAGCGGTGAAGGGGGAGACAAGTGGGGGTTTGGAAGGAAACAGCAAAAAGATTTTTTAAGTTAAAGATCGTGAATAGGGCAATGAGGTAATGAAAATAGAGGGACAACGAAATAATGAAGTTAAAGGGTGCAACGAGGCAATGGAGGTAGTGAGCCAATCAAATAATGAAGCTAAAGGAGCAACGAGCCAATGAAATAATAAAGCTAAAGGAGCAACGAGCCAATGAAATAATGAAGCTAAGGGAGCAACGAGCCAATAAAATAATGAAGCTAAAGGAGCAACGAGGCAATGAAGGTAGCGGAACCGTACTGGTTCGGTGGACTATGCAGCAAGAAACCGGTTAGAAAAAGCTAACGGGGCGGGCGCACATGATGCTGATTTCCCGGAAGGGGGATAAACCGGCCAGGATCAGATTCATGCGGCAGCAAAATTCGTTCAGGTACTGCTGGCGGTACTTGGGGCCAATGCCACAGAAGGTCGTGTTCAGCCACTTTCCGGCTTGTTTTACCAATGACCATCCCTTCTTGTTCTTGCGGGGACCATAACGTTTGATCTCGCGGGAAGTCTGGTTCCCCGGTGCTGTTATGTAATCACAAAAATCTTTGATAGCTTCAATAGATGGTTCGCCACCTTGGTAATCCGCAATATGTAAGGTCTGCATGTGGACGCGGGAAGGCTGTCCCTCCTCTGTTAAGGATACGCCGACGAGCACCGAGGCGGTGGAAGGAGGGGTGAAAATGCCGATAGGACTGTCCCAGGTGGCCAATGTAGCGCTATGGGCATTCACATGCCCAGAAAGATGGAGCACACTTTCCTCATGGGACATAGCTTGACGGATAGCATGAAGCATGCTCCATGCGGTTTTGTAGGTAACCTGAAGCAGGTGCTGCAAAGAGACGGCATTAATGCCTTCATGAGGATTGGATATATGGCAGATAGCCGTAAACCATTTGGTTAAGGGGGTGCGGCTCCGCTCCATAATGGTACCGGCAGTTAAGGAGGTTTGGTGTCTGCAGCAGGCGCATTCGTATAGGGGCTGCCGCCTGGTGGTGATGGTATAGGCATGGCCGTGCCCACAGTATGGGCAAACAAATCCGTTAGGCCATTTGAGATGGTAAAGATAATCCGAGCAGGCTTGCTCCGACGATTGAAGCCGATGATAAAGCTCATCTTCTTCCAAGGAATTTGATAAGGTATCTCTCACCAAGCTTTTATTTGTTTCCCTATTCAAACCGCTGACGGAATGCATACAACTATCCTCTCCTTTCCACAAACAGGAACGCATGTTCTTATCTTATTTTACCAAACATACGTTCCTATATCAAGCCTTAATTTTGGCTATCTTCAACAAACAAAAAGGGCTTCAGCCTGAGTAAAGGGGATAATGGAGGAAAAGGGGGCTGAGAGCAGTATGACGGGTAGGAGAGCGGTATAGCCAGTAGGAGGAGGTGGAGAGCGGTATAGCCCGGGAGTATGGTCAGTGGGAGGAGGCGGAGAACAGTATAGCTGGTAGGAGGAGGCGGAGAACAGTATAGCCGGCAGGAGGAAGCAGGGTTCTGTGAAACGATTTAGTGAACAGACTGACACCAAGGCCGTGTTTTTCCATGATCAGGAGAATCCTTTTTGCATCAAATTGAAGAATTATGGTATAGTTTCTCCTATAGCTTGTATGGAATTTTGAGGTGATTATCGGTTGTTTAACAAGTTGAAGCCGCAGCTTGCGGCCAATTCCATTT
>JAQSYT010000232.1 GCA_029256065.1 Paenibacillaceae bacterium | reverse complement strand
GTAAAGCAGCTTAAATGGGCCTAGGGCACATCACACCACCGTATCTGAAAATGCAAAACTGCAGTTATTTTCCCCTGAAACGGTTTAATGGCCGTCTCATCCTGCAAAACTGCAGTTATTTTCACCTCCAACCCCCATAACAGCCACCTTCGCCCCAAAATAGATGCACTTTTGCAGGATGGGGCCTTCATGCGGCTCAAGAAGGGACAACGAACTGCACTTTTGCATTATGCAGTAAGAAGGGTACAACAAGCTGCAAAGCCCCGGTTAGAATGCCCCAAACGGTATGCCATGCCCGGCATTGAAGACGATCGCCGCAGCCAGCTGTCCTCCACCGGACCCTGCCGCTTGCACCTTGCTCTTCAGGCAGGAGCCAACCGCCCCTGTCCTACCTGCCCAGGAAAAAGGCCAGCACGGTCAGCACTGCTCCCAGGAATCCGCCAGCCAGAATCCCGGCCAACGAGCGTCCCTGCTTTTCGTACAGCATCACCAGAAACATGCCGCACATGACCAGAGCCAGCAGCCCTATCAGAGTGTCCCCGCTTTTCAGCGTTATCAGTGTCCCCATGGATACTGCAAGAGCCATCCACAGGCTGGGCTTTAGCTGCCCGCTGGCCCGGAAGCGGGTGCGGACCACGATGACCGCCAGAGCCACCAACGTCAGGTACAGCCAGATGGAGCCGATGGACAGCGGCACCTCCGGGTGATGCTTGTGCCTGATCCACTGCTCCACAGGACTATAGAACACCGCCACGCCCACAGCGGCGGCAAAAACCGCCGTCACCAGCACCGCGGCGGCTGCCACATCCTTGGCTATTTTGGCCAGGGGGTGCAGGTCGGGCATGGCGAGATCGACGGTTTTCTCGATTCCGGTATTAATCAGCTCTGTGACAAGCACCAGTGTTATAGCCAGCAGCAATAGAAGGATGTCGGTCCGCGGCAGCCGGAAAAACAAGGCAGAGACCAGTACGGCAAAGGACGCAAAAAAATGGAATTTCATATTGGGCTGCGTCGACAGGGCGTACTGGATGCCCTCATAGGCATGGCGCATGCTCTTTAACCAGCGGACCAAAGGATTCAACGGGTGATCCCTGCCTTCGCCAGAATTTCTTCCTGCTTTCCGAACATGATCTTTTCATCTTCCTCAGTCATATGGTCATAACCAATAAGATGCAGGAAGCCGTGAACGAACAAAAATCCGATCTCCCGCTCTGCTGTGTGACCATAATCCTCTGCCTGGGCCAACGCCTTGGGGATGGAAATCACAATATCACCCAAGGGCTCCGCCTGGAGATTCTCCGGCTCCTCCTCGAACTCCTCCAGCGCATCCTCCCCGCCATCCAACAGCCCCAGCTCCGCCATTTCCTGCAGGTTCTCCAGCTCCACTTCCTCCAGGTCCTCATCATTGTAATAGATGGGAAGCTCATCCTCGGAGGATTCGGACATGGCAAAGGACAGCACATCCGTAGCCTTGTCGATGCCGCGATAGTCCTTGTTCAGCTGGCGGATGGTTTCGTCGTCCACGAAGGACAATGCCACTTCTCCTGAACCCACCTGCTCCTGCTCTCCAGCCAACCGGAGCAGCTCCTTCAACGTATTCATTAAAGCAGGCGTAATCTCAAAATCATCCTGTTCATTGATGCATTCCAAATACAGGTTCAAGGGTATCATCCTTTTTCTCTAAAAAATAGTAATCGGAATAAGCTGCAAAGCATCACGTCACTTTTGGGGGACTATTGGGAATATCCGCCGGATACTCAATGCGGGAATGGAAGATGCCCAGGAGCGTTTCATTCAGGGCCTTGGCCACCGTATCCAGCTCCTTCAGCGTCATATCGCATTCATTGAACTGCCCGTCATCCAGCCGGCTTTTGATAATTTTCTGCACCAGGGAATCGATCTGCTCCACCGTCGGGTTGCGCAGGGATCGCACAGCAGCCTCCACACTGTCCGCAATCCCCACAATGGCGGATTCCTTGGACTGTGCCTTGGGACCAGGATAGCGGAAGTCCTCCTCGCGGATTTTGGCCGCCCCTTCCTCTCCCGCCTGCTTCATAGCCTTGTGGTAGAAAAATTTCAGGAGCGTGGTCCCGTGATGCTGCTCGGCAATATCCCGGATTTGCTTGGGCATTTTATGCTCCTTCAGCATTTCCACTCCGTCACGTGCATGGGCCACAATGATGGAGGTGCTTAAGGAAGGCGCAATGCTGTCGTGGGGATTCTCAATATTCTGCTGGTTCTCAATAAAATAGCTGGGCCGTTTGGTTTTGCCGATGTCATGGTAATACGAGCCCACCCGGCATAAAAGACCGTCGGCCTTCACCGCCTCCGCCGCTGCCTCCGCCAGATTGCCCACCATAATACTGTGGTGGTAGGTGCCTGGCGTCTCCGTCAGCAGCTTCCGCAGAAGCGGATGGTTGGGATTGGACAGCTCCACCAGCTTCAAGGGGGACAGGATGCTGAAGGCCGTTTCGAACACCGGCATCAGCCCGATGACGAAGATGGCGGTAATCAGCCCGCCCGCAATGGTAAAGGCGCTGGCAAAGGCAATATCCTTCACTGTGTAGTGACTGTCCAGCAGGAACAGGATCAGCATCCCCACCAAGCCGAAGAGGGAGACGATCGTACCCGCCTTCAGAATGGAGGAGCGCTGGCTGGCCTTATGCAGGGAATAAACCGCTGCGAAGCAGATGACAATGGACAAAAACCCGTACCGGAAGTCAAAGAGGAACTCAGGCTGGTTATTGAAGATGACACTAGCCACAATGCTGGTCAGAATCGAAATCAGGAACGCCAGACGGTCGTTCATCAGGAGCACCAAAAGCATAGTCCCCAAGGACACAGGCGCCAGGAAACCGATAAACGGATAATCCAGGGTTTGGCCCAGAGAAACCAGCTTCATAAGCAGGTAATTGACAAACATGATGGCGCCCAGCATCAAGAGCTGCGCATTGTTCCGGCTACCCGGCGAGCCGCTGTGCTCCAGGTAAGCGTACAGCCCCACCATGATCAGCGCCACCATCAGCCAGAGGCCGATCTGAGGCCAGTGGGTGCCCTTATCCTTGAGCAGATCCAGCTTGGCCAAACGCTGGTAAATCTCCTCTGTAATCATTTCCCCGTCTTGAACAATTACATCCCCTTTATCAATCATAACAGTGGGAGTGGCCTCACGGGCTTCGGTTTTGGCCTTCTCTGTGGCGTCCGCATCAAAGAAGGAATTGGGGGTAATGGCAAAGCGGGCAATCTCCTGAACCAGCTCCCGCTGTGTATTCTTCGTCAGGTTGGAGGAATTGACCAGCTCCGTTACCTTGGAGCGGGCCGTAACCGCATCCGGAATCTGCTCGTTCATCAGCTTCTGGACAATCTCCTGGGTAACCGGCTGCATAGCCGCCAGGTCCTCCTTGGAGAGAAGGGGCAGCTTGTAATAGGCCTCCTCGGGAATCTTGTAAATCTGCTCCTTCATTTTGGCGGAGGTTTCCTCCTGGAGCTTGGCGCCATACAGACTGTTGCGGCCCATGCCGCTTACGGTCTGCTGGATAAAATCGCTCATTACCGACGGAAAAACATCCTTGTATAAGCTGGTCTTCGTTTCCTGGGCCAAGCTGGAATTGGCGTTATTGGCGATCAGCTTCTCATACAGGCCGTCGATCAGCGTCTCATTGCGTATCGAAATGACTTTATAGACGGGCGCCACCTTGGCTGCCGCCTCATCCCTGACCTTTTGGGTTTCCTTCTCTAACGGGAACTGCTGGGGCGCCCGGATGGTGCTGCCTGCAGGTGTATTGGGCACGATATCATAGGTTTTGGGCACCAGCTTGTCGGCCAAAAGCATATACAGAAGCACCGCAAACAACGCGAACAGCAGGAAGCGCACGCTTCCCGCCTGCTTCCACCCTCCCGGGCGGCTGCTGAAATTCGCCTTGGCTTTCATTCCGTTACGCATCATGAATTTGTGTCATTCCCTTCCTTATCGAAGAAGTCCCTTCAATTGGGCTTGGCCCGTTTGGAGGCTTCCATCACATGACCCGACCTGCGGGAGGGACAGTTGTTAGGACGTGTCTGAAAACCTGCTCCTTACCGGAGCTGTCAGACATGTCCTGGTTCAAGGCGCGCTTTTTTCCGCATCCTCCGTATAAGCGACGATTATCTTCTGCACCAGCGAGTGGCGCACCACATCCGACTCGTCAAAATAAATGAAGCCGATCTCGTCCACCTGCTTCAAAATCCGGTCGGCTTCCATCAGTCCGGACTTCTTGCCCCGGGGAAGATCGATCTGGGTTACGTCCCCCGTTATTACCATCTTGGACCCGAATCCTAACCGGGTCAAGAACATTTTCATTTGCTCAGGGGTGGAATTCTGGGCCTCGTCCATAATGATGAACGAATCGTCCAACGTCCGGCCACGCATATAAGCCAAGGGGGCGATTTCAATGGTTCCCCGCTCCAGGGACTTGGCCACCTGCTCAGGGCCCAGAACATCGTTCAAGGCGTCGTACAGGGGACGCAGATACGGGTCCACCTTCTCCTGCAGGTCTCCGGGGAGGAAGCCCAGGTTCTCTCCCGCCTCCACTGCCGGACGGGTCAGGACAATGCGCTTCACGGCGCCTTCCTTCAGTGCCACCACCGCCAGCACAACGGCCAGGTAGGTTTTGCCCGTACCGGCAGGCCCGATGCCGAAGACGATATCCCTTTTTTTGATCAAATTCACATACTTCTTCTGTCCGATGGTCTTGACGCGGATGGGCTTGCCCCGGTGGGTTACCGTAATTTCACCCTTGAACAGCTCCAGAAGCTGGTCGGCCATCATCTGCTTGGACAGCTCTACTGCGTAGGAGACATCCCGCTCTGTCACAGCATAGTTGTTGCGGACCAGAGCCAGCAGCACCTCGAACAGCTGCCGTAAGGATTCCAGCTCCTTCACCGGTCCTTGAATGGTAATCTCCGCCTCCCGGGAGAAAATCCGGGCGTTGGTTTCCTGCTCGATAATATGAAGAAATTTATCCTGGGGCCCAAATAAGGCCAGTGCCTCTTGGGCATCCTTCACCTGAATTCTGATGGTGTCTTCCTGCTTGTTGTGTTCTGTCAAATGTCTCATTCTCCTTGGACGATAGCTAATTCTTCGGAAATGGTTTCCTCTACCTGGAAAAGCACATTCATATACACTTTACCATTGTCGGTCTTCTCTTGCAAAACATTGTAAGAAACGAACCGGGCATCCTTGCCCGCCGTCATCAGAATATCCGCCTTAGCCCGCTCCAATCCGGCCGCTCTGGCCGCCTCAGGACCCTCCGTCCCTTCATCCAGACGGGTCTCCAGCACCTTTTCCCTGATCCAGCCCAATGGCAGATTATATTGCCTCCAGCCAAGAGTGGTACGGGACTCCCGCTTGTCCGAGGAAGCATAATCCTCCTTGCCGTACCCGGTAAGCTGGAGGGCCCGTCCCCCCAGAACCAGATAAAAGCGGCCAAAGGTCTCTCCGGTGTAGACCATATATTGGCGGGCAATGGGGATCTCCAGCTTGGATTCATACCACACAATGCCGCGGACGCTGCCTTCTGCCGGTACGACCTGCCGGTTTGCCTCGTCGCCGATGACGCCGGATATGAGGATGTCCCCTTTTTTCACATAGCGGTTGGGCTCCACAACAGGCTTGCCTTTCGTGGAACGGACCTCGGTCACCACCGCACTTTTGGATGCCACCAGATGTCGCGGGCTTAAGAGCTGATGCTTCTCCGGCTTGGCGGCTTCCACCACCTTAATGACGATGCGGGTGCCCTGCTTCTCAATGCCGATCCAGGAGATATCCGGGAGCTCCCGATGCAGGTCTCTGGCCATTTCGTCCATGGGCTTCAGCCGGAAGGTCCACTGGTACGGCCGGATGCCCTGGAGCTTGGCGGCCTGCAGAATTTCGTAGGTGGGCACTGTGTCGTTACCCTCCACCTCCACCTGCCACACGACGGAGGACAAGACATAGATGCCCAGGAAAAACCCGATAACACCCACGGCGAAAAACTTCCGTTTCTCCAGACGCCCCAGCATAAAGGGGACACCCTCCCGTTTTTCCACATGAACCCGGCAGCCTGTCTCCCTCAGAAGCGGCCGAAGGCGAAAAAAATCCTTCAGCACCATATTAGCGGTGGCCTGCCCGGGACCAATGCGGCGGATATCCCAGATTTGAAAGCCTTGTCCCGCCGTCTTGTTCAGGAGGAGCTCAAGCTCTCCCCCTCTGATGGTAACCTTCACATAACCGCGGAGCTTACGGATAAAAAGCGGCTGCATGTTTTTCACTTCTCCTCTTCACGTTCAGGGTATGTATTTCAGCTCACGGATGATGCCCTCCACCAGCACTTCCTCCGCCATAATGGTCCGGATGCTTAAATTGCTGCCGAGAATTTCCAGGCTCCCCCGGGACAGAGTCAGCAGGAGGCGCTCTTCGGAAAAATGGAGGACGCTCCGGTGGTTTTCAATCAGCAATCTGATGTTGCCGATCATGGTCAGCCGGGGAATATCCTGGGCGATGTCCTCCGGAATATCGAGGATTCCGGCTGTCCATTGGTCTAGCTTTTTGCGGATGCGGCGCATGGGCTTAGTTCTCCCTCCTGAGCTGGTGCAACGTTCCAGGCACAATCGTATCGTTACAGCCTATGCGCGGGGCGGCGGGATTATGAGCCTGGGAGCGGACTCTTCCCTTGGTTCCTTGAACTGACGGAGGAGAGGGTTGAAGGGGGCAGCAGGCTTGTCTGTTGATAAAACAAAAAGCCCGGCTTTGCGCCAGGCTGGTTGTGTGGTTCGCGGACCCACGTTCTGTTATGTTCAAAAAAAGAGCTGTTTGTCCGTTATACCCAGCCCAGGAGCCTTGCCACCGTAGCTGTGAGGAAGGTTACCCCAATAGCAATTGCAAGGGGCAGCGCCGCGGATATAAAGGTCCATTTTTTGCTCTTGGTTTCCTTGTAGATGTTATAGAGTGTGGTGCCGCAGGGAAAATGGAGCAGGGAAAACAGCATCATGTTCAGCGCTGTCAGCCAGGTCCAGCCGTGCTGCAGCAGAATGTCCTTGATGTTGGCAATGCCTTCGGCATCCACCATGGCTCCGGAGGAGAGGTAGCCCATCAGGAGAATGGGGATCACCACTTCATTGGCCGGCAGACCCAGAATGAAGGCCATCAGGATAAAGCCGTCCAACCCCAGCAATTGGCCAAATGGATCAAAAAAGGCCGCCATGTGGTCCAGCACACTGGTTCCGCCAACAAACACATTGCCGAGAATCCAAGTGACTACCCCGGCAGGGGCGGCCACCACCAAAGCCCGGGTGAGCACATTCAGGGATTTGTCCCTGGAGCTCAGCAGGATGGTCTTCCAGATTTGCGGACGGCGGTAAGGAGGCAGCTCCAAGGTGTAATGGGAGGGCACTCCTTTCAGCGCCGTCTTGGATAAGGCCCAGGAAACGGTGAGGGTAACGGCAATGCCGAACAGCACCATACCCATCACCACCATGGCTGTTGCCAGGGAGCGCAAGCCGCTTGCCGCCCCTGCCGCCATAAACAGGGAGGACAGAAGAATCAGCGTAGGCCAGCGGCCGTTGCAGGGCACGAAGTTATTGGTCAGGATAGCCAGCATCCGCTCACGCGGGGATTCGATAATGCGGGTGGACATAATCGCCGCAGCATTGCAGCCGAAGCCCATGGACATGGTCAATGCCTGCTTGCCGTGGCCGCCGGATTTTTTGAACAGACGGTCCATATTGAAGGCCACCCGGGGCAGATAGCCGAAATTCTCCAGCAGGGCAAACACCGGGAAGAAGATGGCCATGGGGGGCAGCATTACACTGACCACCCAGGAGGTTCCCCGGAAGAAACCCAGCACCAGCAGGCCATGCAGCCATTCCGGAGCATGAACCGCCTGGAAGCCCTTGGTCAGATAACCTTCAACCCAGCCGAAGAAGTCCGCAAGCATTCCCGAAGGGACATTGGCGCCGGCGATGGTGATCCAGAACACCAGACCCAGTATGGCAAACATAATGGGATAGCCCCACAGCTTGGAGGTGACGATCCGGTCCAGCTTATAGGTGCTTTGCAGTTTTTTCTTGTCCTCGTAACGGACAGCTTCCCCGACCAGCTCTTTGGTCGTTCTGTATATATCGCTGACGATGGCATCCCGGACAGGCTCTCCGCCGGAAACGGTTTTCGCCAGCTTAACCAACCCTTCCAGCGGGTCAGGCGAGTTTATGGCATGCGGATCGGCCATGGTTGACATCTCCTTTGCGCGGGGTGAACTCCCCGCCTTTCATTTTTTGCTTCAATGTATCCAACAGCCCGGTGTCCTCATCCAGCAGCCGCAGTGCCAGCCATCTGGAGGAAAA
>JAQSYT010000231.1 GCA_029256065.1 Paenibacillaceae bacterium | reverse complement strand
GTATACTTAGAACAAAAGTCAAGCGTCGGAGCTGTCCGGCGCTATTTTATTGGAAGCGAGAGGAATCCCATACTATGCATGCAAGAGAGAAAATTCGCAACATCGCCATTATCGCACACGTTGACCACGGCAAAACCACACTGGTAGACAAACTGCTCCAACAATCCGGTATTTTCCGTGATAACGAAGCCATTCAAGAGCGCGCCATGGACTCCAACGACATCGAGCGCGAACGCGGCATCACCATTCTGGCCAAAAACACTGCGATTGAATATAAGGATTACCTCATTAATATCGTAGACACACCCGGACATGCCGATTTCGGCGGCGAGGTGGAACGGATTATGAAAATGGTGGACGGTGTCCTCCTGGTGGTGGATGCCTTCGAGGGCTGTATGCCTCAAACCAAATTTGTTACCCGCAAGGCCCTGGAAAGCGGCCTGCACCCCATTGTTGTGATTAACAAGATTGACCGCCCCAATGCCCGCCCGGAGGAAGTTATCGACGAAGTGCTCGATCTTTTCATTGAGCTTGGCGCTTCCGATAAGCAATTGGACTTCCCTGTGGTATACGCTTCTGCCCTTCAAGGGACCTCCTCCCTTACTACCGACAACCAAATGCCTAACATGGAAGCTATTTATGAGACCATTATCGGGCATACCCCTGCTCCTACCGAAAGCATCGTTGATCCGCTCCAATTTCTTGTTACCCTGATGGACTATAATGATTATATGGGCCGTATTGCCATTGGCCGGATTAACCGCGGTGTTATCCGTCAAGGTCAAGCTGTCGCTGTTTGTACCCGGGAAGGAACAGTTAAGCAAGCCCGTATCGAGAAGCTGTTCGGCTTCCAGGGTCTGAAGCGGGTTGAGGTTGAGGAAGCCGGAGCGGGTGATATTGTCGCTATTGCAGGCATCAAGGACATTAATATCGGTGAAACCATCGCTGATCTGGCTAATCCCGAGGCGCTTCCCGTGCTGGAGATTGACGAGCCTACTCTGCAAATGACCTTCTTGGTCAACAACAGTCCGTTTGCCGGCAAGGAAGGCAAGTTCGTCACCTCCCGTAAGCTGCGTGAGCGTCTGTATAAGGAAGTAGAAACAGATGTCAGCCTTCGTGTTGAAGACACGGACAGCCCCGATGCCTTCGTTGTATCGGGCCGCGGTGAGCTGCATCTGGGCATTCTGATTGAGAATATGCGCCGGGAAGGCTACGAAATGCAGGTTTCCAAGCCCGAGGTCATTATCAGGGTAGTTGACGGAGAAAAGATGGAGCCCATCGAGCGGCTGCTTGTGGACGTTCCGGAAGAAAATATGGGTGCCGTTATGGAAAGTTTGGGCAGCCGGAAGGCCGAGATGGTCAATATGACTAACAACGGTACAGGCTCTGTGCGCCTGGAATTCCTGATTCCCGCACGCGGACTGATCGGCTACCGGACGCATTTCCTGACGATGACCCGTGGTTACGGCGTCATGAACCATGCCTTTGAAAAGTACGGCCCTTACCTGGGAGCCGGAGTGGGCGGACGTCATCAGGGTGTACTGATTTCTACCGAGAACGGAAGCTCCACGCTGTATGGAATTTTGTCCGTCGAGGATCGCGGCATTCTGTTCCTGCTGCCCGGTGCTGAGGTTTATGAAGGTATGATCGTGGGTGAGCATACCCGTGAAACCGACATTGTCGTCAATATCTGTAAGGAAAGAGCGGTTAATAATATCCGTTCTGCCAACAAGGAAGAAACCGTCCGCATGAAGACACCGCGGCTCTTCTCGTTGGAGGCCGCTCTGGAATATCTGAATGATGACGAGTATTGCGAAATTACGCCGAAAACCATCCGTCTGCGGAAGAAGCTTCTAAACCGCGGCGAGCGGGACCGCGCCGATAAGCAACGCAAGAATGCGGAGATCAATTCTTAATTTGTCTTCAAGCCAGACTTAGGTATATGCAAGACTTTCGCAAGCTGGCAACGGCCTGTTGCGGTGGAAAGTCAGGCCCGGTGCATTTGCGCCGGGCCTTTTTTGCAAAAATTGTTAGGGAATGTCTAATGACTCCGCAAGGAGCAGATTCTGCCGAAATCAAGTAAACATACATAAGGGAGAGTATACGATGAAGCTGGAAGAGTCGCTTTTTAATTGGCTGCAAATTCATATGGTAGCGGAAGCCCGGCCTGGGGATTTGGCCGCTAAGGAAACGGTGCGTTTTTTTGAGGATATTCTAACAGAGGATCATGGCGTCACCGAATTGGCCATAAGTGCCCAGGATACGACCATGATCCACATTCGTTATACCATTAATGGAAAAACCAAGATGCAGATGTTCGGCAGGGAGCAGGCGGAGCAGCTTTTTTCGGATATTGACTCCAATCCTAAATATCATTAATTATGAGAGTGAAACGGAGATGAATGTCACATGACGCGGTCAGACCCCCTGTCCGGCGGACAGGAAAGCGAATCCCGCCGGCGCTCCGGCAAACCCCGCAAAATCGCCTTTGCCTTTGTTTGGATGGCTGTTCTGGCAGTGGTGGGCACAATCGGGTACGGCGCCTATCTGTATGTATTCAAGCTTACCCCTATGCTGGGCAAAATCGGTACGGACCAATCCGTCCCCGCCGGTATGGCGGCCAGTGAGAAGCCTATGGTGCTTTTACTGCTGGGAACAGATTTCCGTCCCAAAACCGGAAGCCTGAATACAGATGTGATTATGGTGGCGGCGTTGAATCCGGGGCGTAAATCGGCCACGGTTGTATCCATCCCCAGAGATACCTATTTGAAGGCGTCCCAAGGGCTGCGCGCCAATAAGGCCAATGCTTTTTATCCCAATCTGATGGCTTCCTCCAAAAGCACCGCGCCGGATAAAATCAAGAAGGTGTTTGCTGGCGCCTTGGGGGTTCCTGTGGATTATGTGGCCACTGTTAATTTCCAGGGTTTCCGGGACATTGTGGATGCCGTTGGCGGAGTTAAGGTAGAGGTGGACATGGATATGCGTTATGTGGATAAGGCGGATGGGACCAACATTAATTTAACGGAGGGACTTCAGACACTGGACGGAAAAAACGCCCTGGATTTTGTCAGATACCGCAAATCCAATAACGGCACCTCGGAGTCCAGCGACCAGGAACGCAATGCCCGTCAACAAATGGTCGTGGCGGAGCTGCTTCACAAGCTGAAGACGCCGGCAGGAGTGCTGGCAGCGGGTGATTTAATGGAGGCAGTCGGCGAGCATATCACCACGGATATCCCCGTTGGGCAATTGAAGTCCATGATCCGGACATATATCGGAATCGATAAGGATAAAATGGAGTATATACATCTGGAGGGCGAATGGAAAAGCCCTTATGTATACATATCGGATAAAGAGTGGAAAATGGCGACAGCCCAGCTTAAGCAACAATTGGAATAGAGGCTGGGCGCTCACTTCAGTGGCTGAAATGCCAAGCACTATGCTATACTGGACCTAAGATTCACCAGCAATAACCTTCGCATCTATGGCATAACGTCAAAGGAGGATCTGATGGTATGGCTGAAGTGGTAACTGCTCTTAATGAAGAGCTCATGTCAACTTTGCAGAAGGAAACCTTCGTCATCCTCAATACGGTGGATGCGGATAACGGCGCTCCTTGCGTCAACGCCATATCCTGGGTGTATGCCAAGGATGAGGGAACCATCCGGTTTGCAGTGGACGGGCGTTCCCGGATCATTGCCAACCTCAAGGCCAAACCACAAGTGGCCGTGTCACTATTTGCCGCGGATTCCTTCCATGCGGTATACGGCGATGCCCGTGTAGTTACGGATGAGCTGGCCGGTGTGCCTTTCAAGCTGGCCTGCATCGATGTGCTGGTACGCGAGGTTAGAGATGCCATGTTCTATGGCTCCCGCGTGTCGATCGCACCCGAATACGAAAAGACCTATGACAAACGTGCAGCCGACAAGCTGGACGGACAAGTGTTTGAAGCCATGAAGAAAGCCTAACTGCGTTCGCAGTTAGGCTTTCCTGCATGTATTCCCTTTTTTCGACTAGAGATTATTGTCCTGGAACTGGCTGCTGTCCGGATCGTGATGCTTGCCGTTGTCCATCGGGGCAATATCCTTGGGGATTTGCGGCGCCACCCGTCCGATTATGTCACCCAGCTCCTGGGCGAAGCCCGAAAAGGGCCGGCCGTTCTTAATGTCGTCGCGCACATGCTGGATACGCTCTCCCAGGGCCATATCCGCCGTCACGAAGGCATTGATGCCCTCCGGATCCTTGCGGAAAGCCTCCGCAACGGAGTATTTTATGATATTAACCCGGGAGCGGTCGAGATTGGGCCCAACTGTAATCCCCACAATGGCTGTTTTGCCCATGATGACGCATTTGGCATCTTCAACCTGGGGGATGCTCTTGGCGAGATCCTCCAAACGGGTTGCCGTATCAGCCGGAAGTCCTGCAGTTTCCTGGGGGGCAGCAGGCTGTACCTGCTGGGCCCGCAGATTCGTGTCCCCTTCCCCTGCCTGGTGACCGGCTTTGCCGCAGCCTGTGGCAACCGCGGCCAATGCAGCCAAGAGTATCCATAACCGTAATCGCATTGGGATGTTCCCGCCCTTCTACGTTTTTTTTAAAGTCTTGGGGGAATTGTTACGGATAGTTTGACCACATCTCCAACATCGTATGTATGCCGGTTCGACTAGACACATGTGGAGGCGACCCTATGAGAAAAATTTATGTTCTGGATACCAATGTCCTGCTTCAGGACCCCAACGCAGTTTTCGCCTTCGAGGACAATGATGTGATTATTCCCGCCATCGTGTTGGAGGAATTGGATGCCAAAAAACGGCTGGCCGACGAAATCGGGCGCAATGCGCGGTACACCTCCCGGCTCTTAGATGGCTTCAGGGCAAAAGGCAAGCTTCAGGACGGGGTTGGGCTGGATAACGGCGGATCGATTAAAGTAGAGTTGAATCACCGCAGCTTTTCCAAGATGCAGGATGTCTTCGGAGACATGTCCAATGACAACCGGATTCTGGCAGTTGCGCTGAATTATCATATGGAGGAGCAGGAGAAGGAGCATCCCCAGCCGGTTATTCTGGTGAGCAAGGACACACTGGTCCGGATTAAGGCCGATGTGCTGGGCCTGACGGCGCAGGATTATATGTCCGACCGGGTTGTATCCAATTCCGATATGTATACCGGATGTGTCACCCTCAAGCTGCATCCTTCCGTCATTGACGAGTTTTATACGTACCGGGCTCTTGAAATAAAGAGTCTCAATTTGGGATTCACCCTGTATCCCAATGAATTTGTTATCCTGAAGGATGAGATGGGTACCTCCAAATCTGCTTTACTCAAAGTTAATAAAGAGGGCAACCGGCTGGAGCCTTTGTTCTTAAGCAATGATCCCATCTGGGGGATTGCCGCCCGTAATGCCCAGCAGCGGATGGCGCTGGAGCTTCTGCTGAATGACGATATTCCTCTGGTTACCCTCACAGGCAAAGCAGGCACTGGAAAAACGCTGCTTACCGTTGCCGCGGGGTTAATGAAGGTGGAGGATGACCATAAATATAAGAAGCTGCTCATCGCGCGGCCGGTGGTGCCTATGGGCAAGGACATCGGCTATCTGCCGGGGGAAAAGGACGAGAAGCTCCGCCCATGGATGCAGCCTATCTACGATAACCTGGAGTATCTCTTCGATACCAAGAAGCCGGGAGATATTGACAAGGTGCTGGCAGGATTGGGCAGCATTCAGGTGGAGGCCTTGACCTATATCCGGGGCCGGTCCATTCCCGGGCAATTTATTATCATAGACGAAGCCCAGAACCTGTCCCGCCACGAGGTGAAAACCATTGTATCCCGGGTAGGGGAGGGCAGCAAAATTGTGCTCCTGGGCGACCCCCACCAAATCGACCATCCGTATCTGGACGCCACCAGCAACGGGCTGTCCTATGTAGTGGAGCGCTTTAAGGAGCAGGGGATAGCCGGGCATATTATGCTGGAGCGGGGGGAACGCTCCAATTTGGCCCAGTTGGCCGCGGATTTACTTTAGTCTGAGCAGTTTCATATCACAAAAAACCTTGGCCGGCCGCGGTTTATGCGGAGGCCAAGGTTTTTTTGTGAGGAGCGGCATTTAAATGGAGTCCAGGTATTGTATTTCCGTATTACAGAAATCAGCGCCCGGGGCGGTTATTTCTTTATGCCCAATGAGCAGGAGCCTGCAAGCCAGACGGCAATTTAGTACGGGAATCCCCCTTGGCCGAATTGACCTGCATCTGCGACAGGAACAGTGAACCTCGCAGGTCCGCTCCACGCAGATCCGCATCCCGCAGGTCCGCTCCGATCAGGTCGCAATCACGCAGATCAGCATTCTGCAGATTAGCGGCAATGAGCATAGCGCCTCTCAGGTTGGCGCCGCGCCACAGCTTGCCCTTTAAATTGGCGCCCATGAACTCCCTCCGCGAGGGAAGTGTTCCGGCGCTGCGGCCTGATGCCTTCAGCCCGCGCTCACGCACTAACCGGCTGGCCTCCAGCAGCGTTTCGTTCACTGAGGCCCGCACAGCAGACAAATCCAGCACAAGCAAAGCCTCCGGGGACTGGCCTGTCAGAGCCTCCAGCGTGGATAAAGCAAGGGCGGCATCCTTATGGACGGCAGTGGTCCGCTCCGTCACCAGAATTTCCCGGAGAAAGCTGATAATTTCGTGCAGCTGCTGCATAACCGGGAAAACAGCCAGCATCTGGGCTGCTGTTTGGTTATCCTCCCGCCAGCTGAGTCCGTTGAATGTCTGTTTGGAGATACGCTCTCCCGCTCCGAAGCAGTCATAAACCGTACAGCCCTTGTAGCCTTTCTTCCGGAGGGAGTCATGTATGCCGCAACGGTAGTCCTTTTGCAAATGTATGCAGGGGCTTCCCCCCGGCTTATCGCAGGGGAAATCCGCCGACTTGGCATAGGGCAGTGCTACGCAGCACAAGCCGAAGCATTGGCTGCAATCCGTCTGAAGGTGAGGCTTAAGGGGATCGATTGCAGATAGGGATGAATTCATAATAGGTACACTTCTTTTCAATAGAAATTAACAGCCTTCGGCGGATAGGGCGTGTCTGAAAACCCGCTTGAGGGCATCTTTTACCGCCTTTTCGCCCCTTGCTTCGTTACTTCCGCTTGACGTACCCCCGGTACGCCTTCACGAAAGTGCCTTGCCTGGAACGAAAATTCGTCCAAATCTGCTCCCCTCGGAGTTATCAGACACACCCTAAGCCTTTCCCAGTTTATCATGAATGAACGGGAAGCTCCATGCGTATAACGCGATATTCAAAAGAGGAGAGGGAAAGACAGCCTGCCGGAACCGGCTCCCCCGTCAGCGTATCCCGGCATCCTGGAGGCAAGGTGACTGTTCCGCCATTGCCGTCCATGTTCACCACGACCCAAATCCGGTAACCGTCACCTTCCCGTGGAGCCACGATGGTGCCGGGGGTAACATCCGTCCGCAGCGTGACCCCAGCCTCATCGGCATAATATCCAAGTATCCGTCTGAGCATGGCATCACCCGCTTCTCCCGAGGGCAGGGAGCCCAGCATAACAATTTTGCCTAGCCCTAATTGCCGTTCCGTCAGGAAAGCTGCGCCTTGGGCAGGACCTTGATCAATGAAACCTATTGCTTTGGCGGCGACAGGCCGAAACACGGCGCTCCATAACGACAGCGGCGCGGTACAGCCAAGTGCCGTGCCAGTGGTTCCGCTGCCGTCCATGGGATAGGTGTAGAGAGTTTCCACACCGGCAAGCTCCTCCAAATACCGGCCCAGGGCAGCATCGGTGGGGATGGTATGCTCCGCGGTTCTCCCGCCAGTAAGCGGTCCAACAATCCAGATGGCTCCTTTTTCCACGGCAGCAGCAGCCCTGTCCGTCAGCTCCCTGGATAGATAGGGAAGATAAGGGGAAGCATACAGCCGGTATCCGTCCAGTCCGGCTCCCTCGGGAAGCAAGTCGCGGTGCAGTCCTAAATGCAGCAATTGTTCATAATAATGGGTGATCAAGGAACGGTGCTGCAGCTTCCGGTGGGGCTCAGTCCGTAAAAAAACTTTAGCCCGATCCGAATAGGCCATGGCCACTTCAGCTTGAAGCGGGCGGGTATCCAGCATAACTGTCTCAATGGTTCTCCGCGCCTTTTCTGCCTCCAGCACATTCTTATATCCGATGGAGGGTTTGCCCCAGGCACTTAAGATAGCGCCGTGGGGCTGCTCGCAGCCGGAGCGCTGCTGTCTCCACAGCCAATAACAGAAGGCTTCAGCTCCCAGAGCGTACGCTGCTACAGCTTCAGCCTTCAGGTATCCGTCGGGATGAAGCTGGGGTTGGCCGCGGAGGGAGCCGCCATGGCCGGGGCTGGTTTCCATCACCCAGAAGCCCCGGTCTTTTTT
>JAQSYT010000230.1 GCA_029256065.1 Paenibacillaceae bacterium | reverse complement strand
GGGAGCTGAGCTTAGGTTCCTGCGGATCATGAGTCGGCGGGTGCAGCGTTTTTGGGATAAAAGCGGCAATCGTAAGGTATCTTCACCGCGGAGTGCTCCCTTGAACTCTATGGGTGAGAATTCCGGCTCCGGGAAGTCAGTCAACTGGTCGGTCTGTAAGGATTGCGGAGGGTTTTGCGCCTATTGTGAGGAATGCCTCACTATGGGACGGATTAGGCAGTGCAGTGTTTTGGTTAGAGGGAATCCGGTGTGGCTAGAGGGGAAAGGTTCGAAGAAAATGACGGGCCGCTCTGAAGCTGAGTTACGGCATTCTCGGGAGAGGGATTCCTGCAAGGAGCCGGACTGGCTGCGGTGGGGGTTAAGTCCCGCACAAAAGGCTGCTGCTGAAGCAGGGGTAGGTTTCCTGCAAGCCACTGCGGTTAAACCGCAGGATTCGCATTCTGAGCAGTTAAATGAGCGAACACCCTTGCCTCGTTTTTTGATCTGGGCAGTTACCGGAGCCGGGAAAACGGAGATGATTTTCCCCTTAATTGAGCATGAATTAGCGCAAAACCGCCAGGTGCTGATCACTACTCCCCGCAAGGATGTGGTGTTGGAGCTGGCTCCCCGGCTAATAAAAGCATTTCCGGAGTGTACGGTGGTCTCGTTGTACGGAGGCAGTGAGGAACGCTGGAGCAGGGGGCAGGTGACGCTGGCGACAACACATCAGTTGATGCGGTTTTATCAAGCCTTTGATCTGGTCATTATTGATGAGTTGGATGCGTATCCCTACCACAATAACCCTGTGCTTATCCACGCGGCAGAGCAGGTTTGCAAGCGGTCGGGAAGGTACGTTCTGCTGTCAGCGACTCCGCCTGTTTCCATGCAAAAGGAGGTAGACAAAGGAGCCCTCGCTTGTGTCCGCGTTCCTGTCCGGTATCACCGGCATCCTTTGCCTGTACCCCGGCGTCTGGTTCTCCCCCAGGTGGATCAAATGCTGAAGCAGGGGCGTATCCCCGGGAAGCTGCGGGCTGCATTGATGGAGTCTCTCCAGCGGGGGGCACAGGTTTTTGTATTTGTCCCCCGTATTGCTTGGGTGGAGCCGCTGGTCAAGCTCCTCAGCAGGACATTTCCTGAGTTTACGGCGAAAGGCACCTCCTCCAAGGATGAACACCGCCGGGATGCCGTTCAAGGATTCCGTGACCGGGCATTTGCGCTGCTGGTGACTACCACCATCTTGGAGCGGGGCGTAACGGTGCCCAAGTCCGATGTATTTATTTTGGGGGCAGATGCGGGGTTATTTGACGAAGCCTCTCTTGTCCAAATGGCGGGAAGGGCCGGGCGGAGCAAGGATGACCCGGCAGGCAGGGTGTTCTTTGGATCCAAAGAGTGGACAGCCACCCAGCTGCGGGCAATCGGACAAATCCGGCAGATGAACCGGCTTGCAGCGAATAAAGGATATCTGCTTGACCCTGCTTCGGAAAAGCCTGAATAAGGTTATGGCTAAAAATGATGAAATGAGGTGGCAGCTTGCAGTTTACAGGTGAAAGTAAAGCAAGAGCAATTCGCCAGTGGCTTTTCCAGGGTGCTGCCCGCCTGATTGCTCCCCCCACACGCTTATGCTGCTCCTGTGGAGAAGCCAGACCTTATGCAGGCTGGAATCCGCTGGGGGTATGCGAGGCATGCTTTCAAGCCATCCCCTGGATCCGTAAGGTGGCTTGTCCAGTATGCGGGCGGGGTGAGCGTTGCCCCGATTGCTCCCGGCTGGGGCCGCGGGCTCTTGTTATGAATCGCAGCGCAGTGGGCTATGATGACGGAATGCGTGAGCTTTTGGCTGCATACAAATACCGGGGAAACGAGCGTTTGAGGGCTTTATTGGGCCACATGCTGGTCCACGCTTACGGGCTATATATGCTGGATCCTGCTATTAAGAAGAGGGGCTTCGATTGCATTACCTTCGTCCCGGTCAGTCCGGAGCGGGCAGCGGAGAGGGGGTTTAATCAAGCGGAGCAGATGGCCGTTATTCTGGGACAACAGGTTGGACTTCCGGTGGTTTCCCTTCTATCACGGCAGCGGCATACCGGCAAACAAAGCAAAATGTCCCGTGATGAGCGGATGGAGAATATGCGGGGGGCCTTTGCCATGATTCCCGGACGCTCCGCCAAGCTTCAGAATGCGGTCAAACGGCAGAGGCTCCGTATCCTTATTGTGGATGATGTTTATACTACTGGCAGCACCCTGACCCAATGCGCGGAAGCGATCTGCGAGAGCCTGCCTCAGGCTAGAGTATACGGATTGTGCTGGGCAAGGTAACGAGCATGACAAAACCTCTTGAGAGGCGCCCCCGCCCCCAAGAGGTAAGTTGCTGATCAAACCCAGCAGCAAGAGAGTGAAATCCTTGCCCCTTCAAAATAAACGCGTGAAGGCAGTTGGTCAAGTTAAAATTGATTCAAATTTGTATTGGCTTTATCAAGTAGTGGCATGAATGGTTGAACGATGCCCTAAACAGGTCTGTTTTGCAGATAACTCCGCTATTGTCGGGTTTCACAAAATATCGTATGCTAGATGGACAGGAAGCTGGGAAAGAGGTGCCTTCAATGGGGTTGAACATAGATAATTGCAGCCGCTGCGGCCGGCTTTATGCCAAGAATAACATCCATGATGTCTGTGCGGCCTGCGTAAAAGAAATTGATAAGATGTATGAGGTTGCCGCCAAGTATCTCCGTGAAAACAAAGGCTGCACCATCCAGCAGTTAAGTGATGAAACGGAGATCCCGTTCCGCCAAATTGTGAAGTTTATCCGTGAAGGGCGCATCTCCATTCTGAATATGCCCAACATGTACTATCCTTGTGAATCCTGCGGGGCGCCGATTAAGGAAGGACATATATGTCTGGAGTGCCGGAAGAAGATCACTCGGGATATGCAGCATGCCAAGGAAGATGAGCAGCGCAGGGATTCGATGAAGCACAAGACTTCAGAAAGTGCCAGCTACAACATCAAGGACCGCCTGCAGAAGGACCGGTTTTGATAATCAACTAAATAAAGCCGAGGTTACAGCCGATAATAGTGATATACGATTATCGGCTCTTTTATTTGACCTGACGATGAGGTGAGAGGAATGAAAATTAATGAACCTTCCCGAGTGGGAAATGTGAACCCGTACCGTAAGACTGCAGCAGGCAGCCAAGCATCTGCAGCTTCGAGAGCCTCCAAAAAGGATGAAGTGCAGATCTCCACGGAAGCAAAGGAGTTATTGAGCAGCGTGCGCAATCCGGAGAAACTCGAAGAACTGAAGAAGGCCGTATCCACAGGCACCTACCAAGTAGATGCGCAGCAAGTGGCCGAAAAGCTGTGGCCGTATTTGAAATAGTAAATGAAACGAGGTTGAATTCTCTTGGCCATTCAGGAAATCGTTGATATCATGCAGGAAATGACGGGGCTCCATCAGCAGCTTCTAGAATTGGCCGTCCAGAAGAAGGACGTCATCATACACAACCAGGTGGATCAACTGAATGGTCTGGTCAATAAAGAATCCAAGCTCGTAAAACGCATTAGCGAACTGGAACAACAACGTGTATTTGAAACGGACCGTTATCTGGTGGGAAAGGGCTACCGTCCCAATCCCGCTATTACCGTAAGTGATCTGACCCGGATTATTGTCAAGGCCGGGGAGAAACAGGCGCTTACCCAGGCCCAGGCACAGCTGCTTGAGGTATTGGAGGGTTTAAAAGCCGCCAATAAGCTTAACCAGGAGCTATCCAAGCAGTCCTTAGCCTTTATCGATTATTCGTTGAACTTGCTGGTAGGCGCAGAGGACGAGGCCGTTTACCACAACCCGCAGCAGCAATCTACGGGGTATGGCAAACGAAGCGGTTTCTTTGATTCCAGGGCATAGAAGGCCGAGAGGAGAACAAACATGAGATCGACATTTCATAGTCTGGAAACGGCCAAACGAAGCCTGTTTACCCAGCAAACTGCACTAAGCACAGTAGGCCATAACATTGCCAATGCCAATACGGAAGGCTACTCGCGGCAGACCGTGAACATGACCGCCTCCAGGCCGATGGAAGCTGTTGGGCTTATGCGCTCCAATGCGCCGGGACAGCTGGGGACCGGGGTGGAATATAGCTCTATCAACCGCATAAGAGAAAATTTTCTTGATGCTCAATTCCGCAATGAAAATAAAACGCAAGGTAATTGGTCCATTCAGTTAGACACCTTAGAAAAACTGGAAACCATTATGAATGAACCATCGGATGCCGGTATTCGGACAGTAGTGGATAATTTCTATAAAGCATGGCATGACTTAAGTGAATCTCCTGAGGATATTACAGCACGTAAATTGGTCAAAGAAACTGCTCAATCATTGACGGATGCTTTCAATCAGGCGAGCAAGCAATTAAGTGACTTGAGTGCTGACATCAGCGAAAATATCCAAGTGAAGGTATCTCAAATTAATACAACGACTAATACCATAACCAATTTAAACAGCCAAATTATTCGTATTGAAGGATTAGGGGATAATGCGAATGATTTACGCGACCAACGGGATTTATTAGTTGACCAGCTTTCTAAGGTTCTTAATGTGACAGCGGTAGATGGTCCTCAAGGGTATCAGGTTATGATGGGGACAGTCAATTTGGTTAATGGCAGCGCTGTGATTCCTCCAGTCACAGTGGACTCCCTTGAGGAAGCCTACTCCTCCGGGACGTTAAATGGTGGAGAAGTGTACGGGATGATTGTCTCGCGTGATGTTTTTGTTAAGGATTACACGAAGCAACTGGATCATCTGGCCAATGCAATGGCAAATGGTGAAATTACGGTCACTATTCCGTCCGGTTCTGTTATTCCTGAAGGAACTACGCTGGGCAGCACATCATATACAGGGTCTGTAGCCTCTAGAACTCTTGCCTCGGATTTAACAGTAAAAGTTGCTGGTCTTAACGGGTTGCACAAGCTAGGGTATACGTTGGTTGACGGTGCGGTCACCGCCGGTGACAATTTCTTTGTCTCCAAAGACGGGGGTACGATTACAGCTAGCTCCTTCCAGGTAAACAGCAAAATTCTGGAGGATGCTTCTTACATTGCCTCTTCCATGAGAACCTACATGGATGGAACAACGGAGAAAGTTGTAAAAGGAAACAAGGATCTTGCATTGGGGGTCGCCCAACTGGTGGATACCAAGGTCAGCTTCGCTTCCATATCAGGTGGAGAGTTGACCTTAAACGGTACCGTGAATGACTTCTTCCGTTCCATTGTGGGCCAGTTGGGTGTTCAGACGGAAGCTGCGAAACGGCAGACCAACAACTCCAAGATGGTTGTCGATCAAGTCGATTCCAGACGCCAATCCGTAAGTGGTGTATCAATTGATGAAGAAATGACCAGCATGATTAAGTATCAGCATGCCTATAATGCAGCAGCTAGAGTGATGACGTCAGTTGATGAGATGTTGGACAAGATTATCAATGGAATGGGCGTAGTTGGAAGATAAGCAGGCATAACAGCCTGAGTTAGGGAGTGTGTAGATTATGCTTGGACGAGTGACTCAAAATTCTATTTCCAATCAATTGCTGCGGAACATTAATACGAACCTTCGCAATATGCAAGGGCTTCAAGAACAAATGTCAACGGGGCGCCTCATCAATCGGCCTTCTGACGATCCGGTGGGAATCACGTATGCCTTGCGTTATCGGAGCGATTTATCGATTAATGAGAAATATCAGAGTAATGTAGATTCTGCAGCATCCTGGCTTGATTTTAATGATACCATGTTAACTCAGGTCGGAGATGTTCTGAAACGGATGAAGGAATTGTCTGTTACTGGTTCAACAGGTACCAATCCACAAAGTGCTCTAGATAATATTGCCAGCGAAATTGGGCAGCTTAAGGATCAGTTACTGGACATTTCTAATAGCCAGTTTAACGGGAAATATGTTTTTAATGGTCAGTTCACAGACAGTGCCCCTTACGATTCTTCAGTTGACCCAAAGACTGTCTTGACGGATTTGGGCGATATTAATTATGTTGTGAATTCTGGAGTCCAGCTTAGCGTCAATGTAAAAGGCAGTGAGGTGTTCGGTTATCCCCCTACTGGAGTGACTGCACCTAAGAATGAGGACGATAATATTTTTCATGTTGCGGACCAGCTGATTGCAAATTTGAAGTCGGGAAATTATGATGGGGTAAAGGATCAACTGCCCCATCTGGAGTCCAGAATGGATAAGGTCCTCAATCAAAGAGCTGAGGTTGGAGCCAGAGCCAATCGTGTGGAGTTAATTCAGCAACGCCTGGGTGACTTGAGTTATAACCTGGAGAGCCTGCAGTCCAAGACTGAGGATGCCGATATTGAAGAACTGATTATTAAAGCCAAGGTCAATGAAAATGTGTACCAGGCGTCACTGTCAGTGGGGGCGAAAATCATTATGCCGACACTGGTTGATTTCCTAAGATAATCATGTTCTAGGAGGGGAGGAACATGGTTCCGCAAATATCAGTCCAATCTCAGAGGGGAAGGATCGGGATTGAATCCCGGTTAGGTCAATACGAGATCCGCAGACCACACCCTGATGTGGAGGTACAATCCACTCCTGCCCGGATTACTGCGGAGAATGGTCCAGGTGAATTGAAGATTGACCAAACCTTAACGAACAATGCACTGACTGGAGGCAAGCAAGAAGCCTTCTGGTCCCGGGTTTATTCCCAATACCAGGAGGTTGCCCGGCAGAACCTGATTCATATGGTGGAGAAGGGGAACCGGATGGGAGACCTGCGCATCAAGGGTAATCCGATGCCGGACATGGCGTTGGATGAATTCATCGAAGGTGCACCGGATCTGCAGATCTACGGGCATGCATCCCCGGCGAATATTTCATTCTCTTACACTCCACACGAACTCAACATGCAGGTGGAGGAGGGTTCAGTGCAGGTGGATGTGCAGGTTTATAAACCGGAGATTCAGTATCATCGCGGGTATGTGAAGATTTATATGGAACAGTATCCATCTCTAACCATTACACCGCCTGTTATTAATATGAGAGTGTAAGCAGCTATAGGCATCCCATGGATTGCCTGTAGCTTCTGTGCTTTTATCAAAAGGTTTGGAGGAATATAGATGAAGGACAGTATGGCCGTTACGTTTCATGAAGGGTTGCCTGGATTTGAGGACAGGCATCAATTCAAGCTGGAGTTTCCGGAGGAAGGTTCGCCGCTATGCCGCCTTCAGTCTGTAGAAGATGAAGAACTGGCCTTTATACTGGCCGATCCGTTTGTGTTCTATCCGTCGTATGAGTTCCAGCTCCCGGAGCACGCCATGGCAGAGCTTGAGATTCAGTCGCCAGCTGACATCATGGTACTGGTAGTGGTGAATGTCCGAGATGAGCTCGCTTCTGCTGTGGTGAATCTGGTGGCACCCATCGTAATTCATATGGGATTTGGACAGGCAAAACAGGTCATCCTGACGAATACAGAGTATTCCACAAGGCACCCGTTGCTTGCGGATACTGATGGACAGAAGGGGGAGGGTAGTTGATGTTGGTGCTTTCCCGTAAAAAAGGACAGTCCGTCATTATTCAGGATGAGATTGAGATTACTATCTTAGAGACGGAGGGGGATACGGTAAAGCTGGGGATCTCTGCACCCAGGCAAGTGCCGATTCTTAGGAAGGAGCTGCTGGTTTCCGTTCAAGAGATGAACCGGGATGCCGCTAGCCAGCCAGCGGATCTCCTCCATCTGTCAGATGAACTGAAAAAATTCAAAAAAAATCTGTAATCGGCTATAAAGAAATGGCGAATCATGCCGATATATATATCATGACAGTTCAGGGCGGCCGATCTGAACTGGCAATTAATCAATCCACATGGACGTGGAGATGCACCCAACTCAAGGAGGAATATTATCATGCGTATTAATCACAACATCACAGCACTGAACAACCACCGTAACATGGGAATTAACAATAACGCCACTGGCAAGAACATGGAAAAGCTGTCTTCCGGTCTTCGCATCAACCGTGCAGGCGATGATGCTGCTGGTCTGGCTGTATCCGAGAAGATGCGTGGCCAAATCCGTGGTCTGGAAATGGCGCAACGTAACGTTCAAGACGGTATCTCCTTCGTGCAAACTGCTGAAGGCGCAATGAACGAAGTTAGCGCCATGCTGACCCGGATGAAGGAACTGAATGTGCAGCGTTCGACTGGCACTTATCAGACTCAGGACAGACAGAATGTTGGCGAGGAACTGACGGCTCTGAATACACAAATTCAGAAGATTATGAGCGACACCAAATTCAACGGTATTAACATCACAAGTGCTGTGACCGTTCAATCGGATGACGCTTCCCAAGCCATTGGAATTACAGCTATTACAGTAGCAAGCTTTAATGCCATGACTGTGACCAATACTGGAGCTGCTGCTGACGGCACAACTGATCTTGCAACAGTTGA
>JAQSYT010000229.1 GCA_029256065.1 Paenibacillaceae bacterium | reverse complement strand
CGATAGGAATGAGCCTTCTGGTCACCACGGAAATTCAACTCTTGTATTCCTACAGTGCATCCCGGCAAGAGGAAACCCGCGGCTTCAGTATGCTGTTTGCGGTGTTCACCCTCTTCATGGGGATCGGCACCCTGGCGGGTGGTTTCCTGCCACGGCTCTTGGGCGGCGCCCGGACGGACTATCAATGGTCCCTGCTGGCAGCGGGCTTGTGTATTCTGGCCTGCGGCGTCTTCCGGCTGGCGCTTTTTCCTGAGGAAGAGGCGCCGACTGCGGCACCGAAGGAGAAGCCTGCAGCCGCCGCTGGCCACAATCGGCTCCGTGGCAAGCTGAAGCTTCCCGGTAAGGCAGTCTGGATTTTCTGCGCCATGAACTTTCTCTTGGCGGGTTCGGCTAATTTTGTGGAGCCGTTCCTGAATGTAATCGTGAAATTCAGGATGGATTGGCCCGATGGCATGGTATCTTTGCTCCTCACCATGAATGGGCTGGCCCAGTTCATCGGCTCATTCCTGATGCCGGTGCTGCTGGAGCGGATTGGCATCCGCCGTACCTACCGGCTGGTATTTCTGACCAATCTGTTGGGCACCTTGCTGTTGGCGGCAGCGGTTCCGCCTGCAACGTTTTCCATTCTGCTTCTGGTCAGGGGCGGAACGACGGTTGTATCCAATAATCTGGTGCTTACCCACACCATGTCGGTGACCTCCGAATCCGAGCGCAATGCTTATGCTGGCATCCGCCAGGTGACCCGCAGCATCGGAGCTTCCGCGGCTATCTATACGGCAGGTGTTCTCTTAGCCGGCAAGAATTACGCGCTGCCCTTCCTGGGCGGCGGCGTATTGCTGGCTGTGTCCTGGGTGTTCTTCCGGCTGTGGGTAGAACCATTAATCGAAGCCGGCATGGCTGAAAAGGAAAAGGGTTAAGGAGCGAGGCTCCCTAACCCTTTTTTTCCATTGCCTTTAACAGCTCCGCCAAGTTGCCTAAGGGCAGATTGGGCTCCGAATCACCGGTTTCGTATACGGTATGAGTGGTATAAATGGATTCATCGGCGGCATTGTTCTCCGCCAGCTCAAAATCGCTGTATGCGGCGATAAACACCTTAGCGGTATTGGCGGCGTCATCTACAGCACGGTGGTGGGCGCCCTCAAAGCCGATTTCCAGCAATTCCAGCGCCTTCTTCAAGCCGATCTGGCGGAAGGTGCCGTCCCCGCTGCGTTTCTTCGAAAATTGCTTTTGGATATCATTGTGGTTGCGGATCCAGTCCAGCGGGACTTTATGCTCGTTACAGCTTTTCACCAGCTGGTACTTGTCGTCGGGTCCCCAGGCACACATATAGTACGGCTCGGTGCCGATCCAGCTGCGGAATGCCTCAATAGCTGTAACCAGAGACGGCGCATTCTGGATATCCTGATAGGTGATGCCGGTAAAAGCGGTAGTGTGCTGGTTGAAGGATGCATCCCGCAGCGGCTTGACGAAGGTTTGGAAGGAATCCGTTATCTTCAGCTGCCCTTCCGATTCCCGGACGCGGACGGCGCCGATCTCGACAATCTCGGCCAGCCATTCCTGCTTGCGGATTACAGTAAACTCCAGATCATACACGATAACATTCATACAAGAGGACACCTGACTTTCCAAAATTCAGATAAATGATGCAAAGAATACGTGCTAGGGTGTGTCTGACAACTTCGAGGGAATCGTATTCAGATACGGCCTAATTGTAATACGAATAGGCTGCGCATACAAGGCAGCGATCCGCCCCATTCATAGTTTTTTCTATAGAAACCTGTTACAATGAGGAAAATGATGGTCAATACAACAAGCAGCTGCAGCGGTATAAGCTGTTGCGTTGCGTGGATTGAAATAAACCAGGTGGGATAACATGCGCATAGGTTTTTTTGACTCGGGAGTGGGCGGCGCGACAGTTCTCGCCCACGCGCTGGACACGATGCCAGAAGAGGACTTTTTGTATTATGCTGACACCCTGCATGTCCCCTACGGTGAAAAGCCGAAGGAGGAGGTGCGGGGCCATATTTTTGATGCAGTGGAACAGATGGTTGACGAAGGCATTAAGGCGTTGGTCATTGCCTGCAATACGGCAACGAGCATTGCTGTCAAGGCGCTGCGGGAGAAATATTCCTTTCCGATAATCGGTATGGAGCCTGCGGTTAAGCCTGCGGTGCTGCGGATTGCGGGGAGCGAGAAGCGGGTGTTGGTTTTTGCCACGAACCTGACATTGAAGGAAGCCAAATTCCAGCAGCTGGTGTCCGCCGTGGATCAGCATCATATTGTTGATCACCTGGCCCTTCCCGGCCTTGTGGAGCTGGCGGAGCAGGGAATCTTCGGTGGTCCAAGGGCGGAGGAGTATCTCCGGAGAGAGCTGGCTCCCTTCGATCTGGACTGCTATGGCACAGCTGTACTGGGCTGTACCCATTTCCCGCTGTTCCGTCCGGCGTTTGCGGAGCTGCTTTCCCCCGGTACCGCTCTCATCAACGGGGCGGAAGGGACCGTCCGACATTTGAAGACGACATTGGAAAAAACGGGTCTTACCGGAGACGGAAGCGGGCTGTTGAAGTTTATGTCCTCCGGGAAATCACCGGATACGCAGGCGGTTTTTGAGGCGGCTCTCCAAACCGCAGCGGATATGGAGAGACAGATGAGGCAGGCGTAAGCTGCTGTGTGCTGGCCAGATGATTCCAAACGGGAGGAAAAGGACATGAAGATCACGTTTTACGGACATTTCTGCTTTATGGTGGAGCATGGAGGAGTACGCCTCATCATTGACCCGTTTCTTTCGGGGAATCCCGCATCCGGGCTGGCGCCAGACCAGGTGAAGGTGGATGCGGTGATTCTCACTCACGGTCATGACGATCATTTTGGCGACACACTGGATATTGCCTCGCGCTGCGGCTGCCCTGTAATCGCCATTCATGAATTGGCCCATTTCTGCGCAAGTAAGGGAGCGGCTGTGCATGGCATGAACCTGGGGGGGACCTACCGTGCGGAGGGATATTCCGTCAAGCTGACCCCCGCGCTGCACAGCAGCTCCGTATCCAGCAACGGGCAGCTTTTGTATGCCGGGGAGCCTGCCGGTGCATTGGTAACCATGGGAGGCAAAACCTTCTACCATACCGGGGATACCGCACTGTTCAGCGACCTGAAGCTGATCGGCGAGCTGCACAGGATAGATGCCGCGGCGATGCCTATCGGGGACAATTACACCATGGGGCCGGAGGAGGCTGTTCTTGCCGCCCAATGGATCCGGCCGGGCGTGGTAATCCCTGCCCATTATGATACTTTTCCGGGAATCCGGCAGGACCGCTATGCTTTTGCAGCAGCGTGTGAAGAAGCCGGCATTCGCTGTGCGCCGCTGCTGCCCGGTGAAAGCATAGAGATCTGACGGACGGTCTGGATTGTAGAAGGAAGCAGTAAGAATATGGTGGATCATTCCCGTCGGGAAAGAGCGGCTGCGCTCTGCCCGGCGGATTTTTTTTGCTGCCTTTATGCATACTCTCCCATTGGCTCAGGAAACTGCTTTCATCAACCCGGAAAAAACGATTATAGCGGGCTATTCCGTTGACCCTCTTGCAGCCGGCATGATAAAGTTCAATTTGTTGTTCGTGAAGTGTTTCTTCCTTCATATGGGGATTGCGCAAAATCCTGCCTCATGGTAAGATTCGAAAAGAGAATAAATGTTCGCATAAACTGCAGGCGGACATGAATGAAGCGAGGTGCACACGCTATGTTAGCTGTGTTGCGGAAGCTGGGATGGTTTTTCCGGCTGGAATGGAAACGGTATACGATTGCCCTTGTGTTTCTGGCTTTGGCCGGCGTGGTGGAGGTATTGCCGCCCAGGCTCATCGGGCTGTTTATTGACGGCATCCAACAGGGGACACTCTCCGGGAACGGCTTTTTCTCGATGACTTCATTGTGGGCTGCCGTTACAATAATCGGATATTTGATGAACTATGTATGGCATTATAAATTATTCGGCGGCGCCTTCGTCCTGGAACGGACACTGCGGAGCAGGCTGATGGGCCATTTCCTGAAAATGACGCCTACCTTCTATGAGAGGAACCGGACAGGGGATTTGATGGCACGGGCCACCAATGATTTGAAGGCAGTGTCCACTACTGTCGGCTTCGGCATTCTCACCTTGTCGGACTCCACCATCTATATGAGCACTATCCTGGTGATGATGGCGGCTGTCATCAGCTGGAAGCTGACGTTGGCGGCACTATTGCCGCTGCCGTTTATAGCCTGGGCCATGAAGCATTACGGCAAGCTGATACACGAGCGTTATATGAAGGCGCAGAACGCCTTTGGCGAGCTGAATGACCAGGTGCTGGAATCTGTTTCAGGAGTACGGGTGGTCCGTGCATTTGTCCAGGAGGGGGCGGACATCCGCCGTTTCCGTGAAAAAACCGGAGAGGTCCTGGATAAGAACATTGCCGTAGCCCGGATTGACGCCATGTTTGAGCCTACACTCAAAATTCTGGTAGGGCTAAGCTATATCATCGGGATCTGCTATGGCGGGTTTTTGGTTTTCAAAACTGAAATCACTTTGGGTGAGCTGGTTTCCTTTAATGTGTTTCTCGGCATGCTCATTTGGCCCATGTTTGCCATCGGCGAGCTAATCAACATTATGCAGCGGGGCAACGCCTCTCTGGACCGGGTTACGGAAACGCTGGACTATTCGCCGGATGTCCGGGAGCATGATGCGCCTGCCCAAGTAGATAGGCCAGATACTATCGAATTCCGGAAGGTGAGCTTCCGGTACCCTTCTTCGGCAGTGGATAATCTGCAGGAGGTATCCTTTTCTCTCCGGCCAGGCGAAACCCTGGGCATTGTCGGAAAAACCGGCAGCGGCAAAACAACGCTGCTCAAGCAGCTGCTTCGGGAATATCCGGCAGGAGATGGTGATATTTCTGTTTCCGGTGTACCCATCCAGCACATCGGGCTTTCCGGTCTGCTGGGCTGGATCGGCTATGTGCCGCAGGAGCCTATTCTGTTCTCCAAAACAATCAAGGAAAATATTCTGTTCGGCACAGAAAACGGAACGGAAGAGGCCTTGGAGCGGGCCTTGGCCAGGGCATCCTTTGCCAAGGATATCCGGTTTTTGCCCCAGGGCCTGGATACTTTGGTAGGTGAAAAGGGGGTAGCCTTGTCCGGCGGCCAAAAGCAGCGGGTAAGCATTGCCCGGGCGCTGATCGCTGACCCGGAGATTCTGCTGCTGGACGACGCGCTTTCCGCTGTAGACGGCCGGACTGAGGCGGAAATTATCGAAGGGATCCGCCAGGAGCGCCAGGGCAAAACTACCCTTATCTCCACACATCGGCTGTCGGCGGTGCAGCATGCCGACCGCATCCTGGTTCTGGAGGACGGACGTGTGATAGAAGAAGGGACCCATGACCAATTGGTCCGGTTGGGCGGTTGGTATAAGGAGCAATTTGACCGCCAGAAGCTGGAGGAAGCTCTGGGCGGGGAAGCGGTGTGAACGGGAAGGACTACGGCCCGGACCAGGTTATTCCAGGTAAAGCGTCCCTTCAATTTGGCTATGCCAAATTCGAAGCTCTCATAACTTATCCGGCCTCTGGCCCGGACCAAGTTATTACGATTAAGGGGTGAATCTCCATGCAGTCCACAGGCAAGCGTTTGTTCGGCTACGCTTTGCTGTACAAGAAAATGATTATGTTGGCCTTGGTGTTTCTGGCCTTGGCCGTCAGCACAGAAATGGCCGGCCCGATTATCGCCAAGCGAATGATTGATACCCATATCATGGGCATTGAAAATACCTGGTATCAGGTGTCTGAACCAGGGACATACACCGCCGGGTACAACGGAGCCCAATACAAGCGCAAGGATCATTTTGGCGCAGGGGAAGCGAAGGGGGCTGCCGGGCAAATTCTGCAAATCGGCAGGACTTATTATTGGTTGGAGGGCGAGGCCCGCACGGACGGCCGTAAAACGGCTGCCGGCAGCTCCGTCACCATCGAGGGAGATTGGGGCAGCGTCAGCTATCCGGCGAAGGCATTGTCTGCTGCAGAGCTGTACCCGTTCTACCGTCCTGAAATTCCCGCCCTGCTTCTGTCAGCAGCCGCATATTTTGGCCTTTTGCTGATTGGAGCAGGATTTACCTACGGGCAGCGGCTGTTTCTGCAGACCAGCGCCAACAAGATCGTCAAGCAGATGCGGGATGATGTGTTTGCCCGGCTGCAGCGCCAGCCGGTAAGCTATTTCGACCGCCTGCCTGCAGGCAAGATTGTATCCAGAGTGACCAACGATACAGAGGCGGTCCGGGAGCTGTTCGTGGCCGTGCTGGCGAATTTTTTTACCGGTATTATCTACATTGCGGCGATTCTCACTGCTTTGTTCCTGCTGAATGTGCGGCTGGCGCTGATTGCCCTGCCCATCATCCCCATCCTGGTGATTTGGATCGCTTTGTACCGCCGATATGCCGGTCGTTACAACAAAGCTATCCGCTCCAAGATATCCGACATTAACGGCATGATCAATGAATCCATCCAAGGTATGCCCATTATTAAGGCATTCCGGCGGGAAGCCTCCATTAACGGAGAATTCGAGAGCCATAATGGAGAGCTGTACAGCTACCAAAGCAAGCTCTTGAATCTGAACTCCCTCACCTCCCATAACCTGGTGAACTGTATCCGGAATGTACTGTTTCTAATCCTTATCCTAACCTTCTGGAACGGCTCCTTTGGTGTAGGAGTAACTGTGGGGGTGCTTTATGCCTTCATCGATTATATGAACCGGATGTTCCAGCCTATTGTGGGTATCGTTAACCAGTTGACCAACCTGGAATCAGCCAGAGTGTCCGCGGAGCGGGTATTCCAGCTTCTGGATGAGGAAGGGGATGAGGTGGCGGAAGGGACCATTCCCCGGTATAAGGGTGAAGTGGCATTCCACAATGTGTTTTTTGCTTACAAGGACCAGGAATGGGTGCTGAAGGACATCCGCTTCCAAGCTGCCCAGGGTGAAACCGTGGCGTTGGTAGGCCATACAGGCTCCGGGAAAAGCTCCATTATGAATCTGCTCTTCCGTTTTTATGATGTCCAGGAAGGAAGCATCACTATAGACGGCCGGGACATCCGGGAATGGCCCCGCCAGCATGTAAGGGCCCATATGGGAATTGTGCTTCAGGATCCGTTTATGTTTACCGGGACCATAGCGTCCAATGTCAGTTTGGAGGATCCTTCCATCAGCCGCGAGAGCGTTGTGCAGGCGTTGAAGGATGTGGGAGCTTACGATATGTTCATGAAGTTTCCCAAGGGCATTGATGAGCCGGTTGTAGAGAAAGGAAGCACCTTGTCCCTGGGACAGCGGCAATTGATCTCCTTTGCCCGGGCGTTGGCCTTTAATCCGGCTATTCTGATTCTGGATGAAGCAACGGCAAGCATTGATTCGGAGACGGAGAGTCTGATCCAAAGTGCGCTTAATGTGGTTAAACAGGGAAGAACTACCTTTGTGATCGCCCACCGGCTGTCCACCATCCGGCAGGCGGATCAAATTCTCGTGCTGGATCACGGGAAGATTGTGGAACGGGGCAATCACGACCAGTTGATGGTCCTTGAGGGAAAATACTTCGGTATGTATCAGCTTCAATCGGGATTTGGCGCAGCGGCCACCGTATCCTGAATCATAAAAACCGCCTTGTGCAATGGATCCATTCCATTGCACAAGGCGGTTTTTGGCATATAACGCGTTCTCTTATTTCTGTCGCAGTCTCGTTAAGGTGCTGCATGGAAAGTCTATGCTATAATAATAGCAATCTTTGGATATATGCACAGGGAGGAGAATCAGCATGCCGGAAGAGAAGCAAAAGTTGGAGATTCTGCGCGAATGGATTAGCCTCAGTAACCGGATTGTGTTTTTTGGCGGAGCGGGCACCTCTACAGAAAGCCAGATTCCTGATTTCCGGTCGGCCACGGGCTTGTACCATACGGAAGGCCGGCAAACCTATTCACCAGAGGAAATGCTGTCCCGAAGTTTTTTCTTCACTCATCCGGAAGACTTTTTCGACTTCTACAAAACCAAAATGCTGTACCCGGAGGCCAAGCCCAATCTTGCCCACAAAGCGCTGGCTGAGCTGGAGCGGCGGGGAAAGCTGCAAGCGGTCATTACCCAAAACATCGACGGTCTGCACCAATTGGGAGGCAGCAAGCGGGTGCTGGAGCTTCATGGCTCTGTTCACCGCAACGGTTGTTTGGCTTGTGGGGCAGGCTATACGCTGACTGAGCTGCTGGCTATACAGGAACCCGTTCCCCGCTGTAAGAACTGCGGCGGCTTCATCAAACCGGATGTAGTTCTATATGAAGAATCGTTGGATTCGGATATTCTGCATCAATCGGTGAATGCCATTCAGCAAGCGGAAATGCTCATCGTCGGGGGTACCTCCCTGACCGTTAATCCTGCAGCCGGGTTGGTGCAAT
>JAQSYT010000228.1 GCA_029256065.1 Paenibacillaceae bacterium | reverse complement strand
AGATTCGCAATCAAACCTTGTGAAATGCCGTTGATTCCAAGGAAAGAAGCGATGTAAGCGGCATACAATGTGTTCTATTCGGAAAGACATTCGGCTTTCCTGTCGGAAAGCCCTTAGCTTATGCTTTCGATACCAGTTTTCGCTTTCGCGAAAACTCAGCCTATGCTTACGATGCAGGCTTTCCTGCCAGAAAGCCTTTAGGAGGTTCCACCATGAGCTTTACGACATGCTCCATTACGATTAACCGACAGCCAGGCCGGACGGTTATCCTAAGCCGGCCGTTAGCCAAATTCCTGCAGATCTCCTCCGGGCGGAGCGGGACCCTGAAAATCGGCGGCAAATCCGCCGGAGTCACCCTGCGCACCGTTAACCGGCAGGACAATACCATCACCCTGCCCGTCAATCTGGTCGCCGACCTCCGGCTGCCCCGCACGGGCAAATGCTTGATCAAAAGCAACGGCTCCGGCGAGCTGCAGCTGGGGCCGGTTATCGGCATTCTCACCAGCACCGAAGGCGGTTCTGGCGCTCCCTTCGGCTCCAGGACCGGCTTTATCCGGGAAATTTTCGCTACCGGCCGCGACAAGGCCTTCCATGTGGCCTTCTCACCCAATCAGGTGAACTGGGATTCTGGCGAAGTTTCCGGCTATACCTTGAGCGCAGATGGCAAATGGGTCCGCAAGACCGTCCCCATGCCGGATGTGGTCTACAACCGGCTTCCCAGCAGAAGGGCGGAGAAGCTGGCCAGCATGGAAAATTTCAAGGAGCGGTTTGTTCGAAGACGCATTCCTCTCTTTAACTGGAGCTTCTTCGACAAGTGGGATGTGTACCGTCTGCTGGACGGCGAAAGCGACGCCGAGCGGCATGTGCCGGAATCGGCCATCAACCCTTCTCCTGAAGAAATCCGCCGCCTCATAGAAAAGCATAAATTCGTGTATCTGAAGCCCACCGGCGGAAGTCTGGGCATCGGCATCTATCGGCTGACCTATACCCAGGGCAGGGGCTACTTCGCCCGCTTCCGGAGGAACGGCTCCAACATGCTGATCCGCTTCGGAAACTTCGACGGACTGATGAAGCTTTTGCGGCGGCACAATATCAATTTCCAGCATTACGTAGTCCAGCAGGGAATCCGGCTCATTGAGCTGGAGGGCTGCCCGTTGGATTTCCGCTTCCATATGACCAAGAACGGCCAGAACCAATGGGTGTCTGCCGGCATCGGTGCCAAACGGGCAGGAAGAGGCAGCGTAACCACCCATATCCGCAACGGCGGCGAGCTCCTGACACCGGAGCAGGCCTTAACCAGAGTCTACGGCGCCTCCAAGGCTGACACTATGCTGGAGACCGCCAAGGATACCGCCGTCAAACTGGCTGAGGCTATCGAACGCCGGTACAATCATCCCCTGGGTGAGCTGGGCTTCGATCTGGGTATCGACCAGAATGACCGGATCTGGATGTTCGAAGCCAATGCCAAACCGGGCCGCTCCATCTTCAAGCATCCGGCCTTGAAGGCCTCCGGCAAGGCTACCCTGACCCATCTGTTCAACCATTGCCTCTATCTGAGCCGTTTCCGTGCGAGGAGGGAGGGATAAATGGGCATTGTGCTTCATGACGGCTCCCCGCAGCAGGTCATGGCGATATTGACGGTGGAGGATGATAAGCGCCCCTTTCGGGGAAACCACCAGAATTTTATCGACCTGATCAAAACCGGCCGGGAGCGCGGGATGATGGTGTATGTGACAAGAGTAATGGATGTGAAGCTGGGACAGAAACGGATTAACGGGTTTCAGTACCATTCTGAAAGCCGTTCATGGAGCCAAGGAAGCTTTCCGTTTCCGCAGGTCATCTACAACCGTATCCCCAACCGCAAGGACGAACAGCGTCCAGAGGTGCAGCAGCTGCTGAAGGCTTGCCTGAAGCATTCCCGGGTCCGTCTGTTCAACCCTTCCTTTTTCTACAAATGGACCTTGTTCGAATGGCTTAACAAATCCAAGCAGACCCGCAAGTATGTGCCGTCCACGCGCCGGCTGTCCGGGCCCTCCGATTTGGAAGCTATGATAGCCCTCTTCCCGGCTGTTTATCTCAAGCCCGTGAAGGGTAAGGCCGGCTCAGGCATTATGCGGGTGGAGCGCAGCAAAACCAGCGCCGATTCCTTTGTCCTCCGGGTGCAAGCCACCAAAAACAGCAAGGCCACCTCCTACCCGGCCTTCCCCCGCTTGTGGAATGCCGTAAAGGGGCTGGCCGGACCGGAAGAATATATTGTGCAGCAGGGCATTGAGCTGGCCAGGTACGAGGACCGTCCCTTCGATTTGCGGGTGCTGGTGCAAAAAAACGGCCAAGGGGAATGGAGCTTATCCGGAATCGGAGCGCGGGTGGCCGGAAAATCCTCCATCACAACTCATGTTCCGAGAGGCGGCTCCATCCATCAGCCGGAAACCGTGCTGACCGCAGCATTGGGATCGGAAGCGGCCCGTCATACGCTTTTCAAGGCCCGAATCTCCGCCCTTTCCATTGCAAGGCAAATCGAGAAGGCATCTGGACATTCTCTCGGAGAAATGTCCATGGACCTGGGGGTGGACACCACCGGCCAGATCTGGTTCTTCGAAGCCAACTCCCGCCCGATGAAGTTCGACGAGCCGGATATCCGCAAGCGTTCGCTGGAGCGTTTGATTGAGTATGGACAATTTATGGCCAAATCCCGAAAAAAGAGCAGGTGATCCGTATGCCGACTCCTACTCTGGGCGTCATGACCCTCTATCTTGACGGCGGCAGGATCGAAGAGTTGTCGTATTTCCGCAAGCTGAGCCAGTCAGCCGACAAACTGGGGCTCGAGCTGTTTGTATTTACTCCCGAGGATGTGACTCCGGACGGCAAGCAGCTGCGGGCTTGGGTTTACAGCAAGGAGCTAAACAAATGGGAACGGAAGCTCTCGGACTTCCCGGATATTGTGTATGACCGCTGCAGGTTCCAGCGGAATTACCGGTTTCCCCTATTGCGTAAATTCCGGGCGGAGCATCCCCAGCTCCTCTACATGAGCCGCCCTTTGGTGCACAAGTGGAGCATGCATCAAAACCTGAGCCGAAACCGGCGGCTCCGGCCGTATCTTCCGGAAACAACCCAATACCAGAGCGCATCGGATATCCTGCAAATGCTCGCCCATCATGGGCTGGTCTATGTAAAGCCGATTGACGGCACCGGCGGACGGGGAATCCTAAGAATCGAGCGGCTGGAGAACGGAAACCTTCGGGTCCAAGGCAGGGAAAAAAGCCGCAAAATTATTGCTCCCTTCACCGTTTCACGTGCCCAGTTGGGCACCCGTTTAAGCAGATGGAAGCTGTATCCCCGGTATCTGGTCCAGCAGGGGATCCGCATCGCGCTGAAGGACGGGCGGATTCATGATTTCCGGCTGCTGATCCAAAAGGACGGCACCGGACAATGGAAAGTCACCGGCAGCGCCGGGCGGATTGGCGCCCGGCACAGCGTCACCTCCAATTTGCACGGAGGCGGCTCCGCGGTGACTACCAACAAGCTGCTTCAAGCCAGGTTCGGCTCGCAAACCAGGGTGCAAACCATCACCGGAGACATGGAACGGCTGGCCTTTCTGACGGCAGAGCATCTGGAGAAGCAATTCGGCTCCTTGTGTGAGCTGGCTCTGGATATTGCTATTGATGAACGGGGCAAGGTTTGGCTCCTGGAGATCAACCCCAAGCCGGCACGGGAGGTATTCGCCCGCATCGGCAACCGGGAGATTTACCAGAAGGCGATTGACCGGCCCTTGGAATACGCGCTGTACCTGTATAAGCGCCAAAATGGCAGCTGAAGGCAAGCGCCTGCTCCGCGTGAATTACAAAAAGCAGGATTCCCCGTTTAAAAATGGGGAGTCCTGCTTTTGTATTCGGATGGATATGACGTTTCTACCTGTCAGGCATACAAGCCGGACAGGTCCGCAAAATGGCGGATACGCGTATGGGAGCCGTTCAGCTCGGAGCCGTCGCCAAAACCGGCATAGTCGCAGCCGATCACGGTCAGGCTGTTCTTAAGCCCTGCCTCCACATCGGAGGAGCGGTCGCCTACCATCCAGGCATGGCGCACATTGTGCCGCTCCAGCAGGAGGTGGACCAGATCTACCTTAGAGGCCGTCTGGAACTCTCCGGCACTGTACAGCTCCTCGAACAGTGGTGCAATGCCCTTCAACCGGGCTACACCGCGCACATAATCCTCCAGGCCATTGCTGGCCACGAACAAGCGGATTCCCGCTTCCTTCAGCTTGGACAGGGTTTCCTCCACCCCGGGATAGAGCTCTCCATACCCTTTTTCCAGATACTCCAGCTCGTAGCGCATAAAAAGTTCATCGGCTCGCTGACGGACCTCTTCTCCCGCATTGGGCAGCACGCGGCGCCAGATTTCGGACAGCAGCATCCCCAGGCAACCGATAATAATCCCCTCATCGGGTGTTTCTTCCGCATAGCTTCCTTCCCTGCGCATCTCGTCGAATGTGGCATGATACGCGGGGATGAGCAGCGACTCCGTTTGGAACAGGGTGCCGTCCATATCGAAGATCATGGCCTCCGGTTTGGCAAACATGGGACTAACCCCCAATCTATGTATTCATTGAACCATGCTTTTATGAAAACATGCCTGCCCCGCCTATGTCAAACCGATGGCCCGGATGAAAAAAAGGCTGCCGGCCCAATTGCCGCCAGCCTGTGCCGCTTAAATGAAAGGAAACCCGCCCCCGAGGCCGTAGCCGGGATAGCCGTACCCCCCGCCAAATCCGCCTCCATATCCACCGCCATAGCCGGGATAACCATAGCCGTAGCCTCCGTATGCATACGGACTGGTGCCGATTGCCAGAAGGTCGAACAATACCAACGGAATAACCGCTTTGGTGCGGGCCTTTCCTTTCGCCTGGAGAAGGTGGATTCGGCCGCCGCTGGAGATGCGGACAAGCTTGCCGGAAGCTACGCTGCCATCCTTTTTCAAGCAATACACCTGTTTACCTACGAGCTTCCGGGCGTCCTCTATACGAATCTTTCCTGCCATATGCTCTCCTCCTTCGGTCGTGTAAAGTCACTGCGCTATCATATTATGCAATGCCGCAGTGCTAATCTTGGACAGGAGTGGATAAAAGCCCCCCAAAAGTGACGCATTGCTTCGAAGTCAATTCCGAGTACTTTTGGGGGAGCCCCCGAAAAACTCTCCAATAAATAGTCCCCCAAAAGTGACGTGATGCTCCGGGCAGCTATCTGTGATATGATAGGTGAAATACTTGCATTCGCACGAGAATGCGTTGAAGCAGCAGCGCAACAAGATTCAGTTCAACATGGAAAGGAAGATAACTGTGCCTCATATTTCCGTTCAAACCGTGTCCTACAATGATCCCCATCTCCACCAGCTGATTCGGAGCTTGGATGATGAGCTGTTGGAGCGCTACCCTCCTGAGGAAATTTTCACCTTGGATTTTAACGATCCCCATGTCCAGGAAATTTCCTTCGCAGTGGCTTATCTGGGAGATGAGCCGATTGGCTGCGGCGCCATCCGTCCATTAGAGGGGGAAGAAGCCGAGCTGAAGCGCTTCTATGTGGAGCGGGAGCACCGGGGAAGCGGAGCGGCAGCGCTTATTCTCCGGCATTTGGAGGAGAATGCCCTGCGGGATGGCTTCCGGATCATCAAGCTGGAGACCGGTCCGGAGCAGCCGGAGTCTCTTCGGTTTTATGCGAAAAACGGCTACTTCGAAATCCCCCGCTTTGGCCCTTATGTGGAATGCCACAGCAGCATGTGCTTCGAGAAGAGGCTACAGCCGGCAGAAGTATGATCATCATTTCCGGGGAAATAGTTCCTTCAGCCCGGTTAGCCCTATTTTCCAAAAAAAGGACAGGCCCTAGAGGCCTGTCCTTCTGTGCTATAGATGCTGCGTTTAATGGATATCCTTCTTCTTGAAGCGGCCGCCGCGCACATCATGTATATTGCCAACAGCCAAAAATGCATTCCGATCCACTTCGCTGACAATGGTTTTGAGCTTGGCTTCCTCGATCCGGGTGATAACGCAAAAAATAACGGTTTTGGCGCCTCCGGTAAAGCCGCCTTCCCCATTCATGTAAGTAACGCCACGACCCAAACGGCTCATAATGGCATCGCCGATTTCGCGGTAATCGTCGCTGATGACCCATACTGCCTTGGATTCGTTGAACCCTTCAATGGTAATGTCGATCATTTTGTAGGCAATGAAGTAAGCGATTAGGGAATACATGGCATGGTCCCAGCCAAAGACGAATCCGGCGCTGGCCAGAATGAAAATGTTGAAGCACATGACAATCTCGCCAACAGAGAAGGGAAGCTGCTTAGTAAGTAAGATGGCGACGATCTCCGTGCCGTCCAGAGAACCACCAACGCGGATAACCAGGCCAACCCCCACACCGAGAATGACCCCGCCGAATACAGCAGCGAGGAGCGGGTCAATGGTTAGCGGCTGCACAGGAAGGAGAAGATAAGTTCCGATGGACATAACGGCTACGCCGAACAGGGTAGAGAGGGCAAAGGTTTTGCCGATTTGCTTGTAGCCGAGGAAGAGAAACGGTAGGTTGAAGAAGAAGAGAAATATGCCGAGGGGCAAGCCGGTCAAATGGGAGGTAATAATGGAAATGCCTGTAATCCCGCCATCAATAATGGCGTTGGGGACCAAAAATATTTCCAATGCTACCGAAACCAGCCCTGCTCCAATCACAAGCAAGAAAATTCTGGTCAGAAACCTGGCAGTCGTCAATCTGACATGCCGGGGCTGCTGAAGTACTGCTTGACCTTCCGTCATGAAGATTCCTCCGATTCCTTAATCTGGTTCAGCTCGAACTCCACATTCAACTCCTGAAGCACCAGCTCCAGCGCTGTTAACTGCCCCTGCAGAAAGTCATGCTTATCCGATAAATCCGTTTGTTTCAAGTGGCTTCTCAAGATCCGAATCCTGACCTCCAGTCGTTGGCAGAAGGATTCAACTTTCGATTTGCGGTAGGTTTCGGCCATCATACACCTCTATAAGGATGGTATTCTCCGGGCAGCAGGGAGAGGGAAAATGTTCATACTCCATTGTATACAGATGTATACATCAAGTCAATTGTCTAAAGACAAATTTAATAAGTCGAAATACATTGAAAAATGACGACTTTTTTCCCATGTGCCAGCCAAAGGTTCATGCTACAATTTGGAAAATACCTTAGTCAAAGGGGCGTTTACGATTATGGACAAAGAAGGCGTAACACAGGAAGAACTCCGGATGCTTCTCTCCGGGATTCCGGAAAAGGCGACCTCCTCCTCTTCCTCTGCCGCCGCATCTGCGCCGTTTCCCTCCAGATTGACCCGCTTTCGTGGCCGCAGCAAGAAAAAATGGTGGAATTTGTTCCGCTGACTCCCCTAATCTTTACTATCCAAAAACTCCATAAAACAGACTGCGCCCTTCCCTTGCCGTGGATGGGCGTTTTTGGCGTAAGCTTGCCAGCATCCCCTGCATGGGCTATTCTGATGGCAGACTATCTGACCGTGAAGGGAGCACTTCTGTGAAGCGCCGCATCCTACCAACCGGCTATCCGGCAGCTGCTTTGACCGCTGCTTTTATCTTTGCTGCCATTGCCGCCCTTATCCGCCTTCAGACTTTCCCGGGCTTGGATGAGAAAATTGCAGCACGTGTTCAGGAATGGGAGTCTCCCTTGCTGACATCGGGTATGACCTTTTTGTCCTGGATGGGGAGCGGTCTTCCGTTGGTTCTCTTGACGGCCGTCATTATGGGTCTTCTGTACCGCATGCTTGGCTTCCGCCGGGAAATTGGGCTTATCGCCTTTACCGCCTTAGGCTCCGCCCTGCTGAATACCGGGCTCAAGCATTTGTTCCGCAGGCCGCGGCCCGAGGTGTACCGCCTGGCCGAAGCCGCCGGCTTCAGCTTTCCCAGCGGACATTCCATGGCCGCCTTCAGCCTTTACGGTTTGCTGGCGCTTCTGCTCTGGCCGCATCTGCGCGGGAAACCGGGCAAGACGGTTCTGCTTGCGGCAGCAGCCCTCCTTATTCTTGCAATTGGTTTAAGCCGCATCTACCTGGGCGTCCATTATCCCAGCGATGTGCTGGGCGGATATGCGGCCAGCGGCTGCTGGATCGCTGCTGTTCTGGCTTTGTACCGGAAGTTAGCGCTGGCCGCTGCGGGCAACCGCAGCAGGGAGTAACACATGATAGTCATTATTGGAAATTTGGAGCAGCCTCCGCATTGAAACCAGTTTGATCCGGACTGACGTTCCGTTATTTCTCCAAAACAGATGCTTTTGTGTTTTTCGCGGACACACAAGCCCTTATTTCATCCTTTGACCGCCCAAAACAGCTGTTTTTCCTCATATAACGGATTCTGTGTCCCCTTCAATTTGGCCCTGCCCAATTCGAAGCTTCCACAACTTATCCGGCCTCCGGCATTGGACCAAGCTTCCGCTGCTGGTTCACT
>JAQSYT010000227.1 GCA_029256065.1 Paenibacillaceae bacterium | reverse complement strand
CTGGTGGCGGCGGAGGATTACAACCGCCTTGTCTCTCTGAGGGGGGATGATGTGCTGGTGCAGCTCCGCGTGGACGAGGCGGTCTCCCTCTCCCAGGGAACGGATTTCGCCAGTCGGTATCCTCTTGGAGCGCAGCCGTTATTCACGCTGGGAACCAATCCTCAGACTCAAGTTCACCTGACCGAAATGAAGGATTACGCGTTTTTGGGCTGGGGGACGATTCCGGGGCGCTCAATGGAGAAAAAGCCTTCGGTGCTGGTGGTGTCCGACGAATGGTTCCAACGTGTCCGCCCTATGGGGGAAGGGGTAACGCTGGAGCTGTATCAAATTGAGAATCCGGAGCGTGCGGAGGCCTTGTCAGCCGCAGTATACCGCTTAGCGGTGGAAGGGCAGAAGCCGGGGCATTATTACTCCTCCTATGCGGATGTCTATTCCGTACAGATTGAAAGCTCGTCGCTGCTCCTGTTTGCCGGAGCGTTCCTGGCGCTGATCGCCGTGTTCGCCCTGGCCAGTGTGATCTACTTCCGCCAGCTGAAGGTGGCGGCGGAGGAAGCGGGGCAATACGCCATTCTGCGCAAGCTGGGGGTGGACAACCGTCAGATACGGAGTGCCATCCGCAAGCAGCTGGTCTTTATTTTTGCCCCGCCTTTGCTGCTGGCAGTGGCGTTCAGCTGGTTGATCATCCGGTATTACATGCTGGAGTCGCTGCAGGATTTTCCTGACCTCCCCAATATGGTATGGTCCATCCTGGGCATATACGGGCTGGTGTATCTGCTCTTTTATTTCTCCTCCGCCAATCTCTATTACCGCATTATCAACCAACGCTGATCCCGTCCCGCCCCAAAAAAGCCCTGATAAACGTCTGCCGACGCTTTGTCAGGGCTTTGCTGGTGCTACAATATCCAGGTAGGCATCATGATTCCGGGGGAAATGGACCGTCATCTCCGTAAATCTCCCCGACTCTGAAACGCAGGTGATGTAATGTCCCAGCTTCCGGGACAGCTCCTGAGCCAGATACAGGCCCATGCCGGTGGAATGGGCATAGACACGCCCGTTGGTCCCGGTAAAGCCGCGGTTGAATATCCGGGGCACATCCTGTGGTTCTATGCCGATGCCGTTGTCCCGGAGAACCAGGAGCCTCTCCTCCCGGGTAGCGGCCAGCGCAATGGAGATTTCCCCCTGGGCAGCGGTATATTTCAGACTATTAGTCAACAGCTGGTTCAGGATAAACGACAGCCATTTGGCGTCGCTTTGCACAATGGTCGGAACCAGGTTCAGACGGAGCTGGATCTTCCGGGTAATAAAGGTCTTGGCATGATCCTTCACCAGCTCCTTCACAATCTTCTCCAGATCGCAGTTCACCAGCTCATAATCCTGGTTGAAGCTGTCCAGCTTGGCATAGTAGAGGGCTTGGTCCACATAATGCTCAATCCGGGAAATTTCCTCCCCGACACTCCTCGGTTCCATGCCGGTCTGCTGCAGGAGGCGCAGCACGGATATGGGGGTTTTGATCTCGTGGAACCAGGAGACGATGTAATTGTAATGGTCATTCTGCCGGGCCTGGACTTCATTCAGGGTGCGGATATGGGCTTTTTCCAGAGCCTCCAGCTCCTCCCGACAGAGCTCCGCCTCCAGAGACAATGAGGGTGAGTCCGGCTCCCGGAGCTGCTTGGCAGCCTGTACGGTCAGGACATACCGGCGGATAAAAAAACAGCCCCACAGTAAGAGCAGGAGCGCCAGGGCGTACAGGACATTCCCCCAGTGGAGGCGGGCGGCCGGATCGGCGGCCATAACCGCCAGTACAATCCCAAACCCGGTCAGGAACACCGCCAGATAGGGCAGCTCATATTTCAAAAACCGCCATAGCTTCATTCGGCGATATACCCCATTCCTTTGCGGGTGGCAATCAGATCCTCCATACCCAGCTGGGCCAGCTTGCGCCGCAGGCGGTTGACATTGACGGTCAGGGTGTTGTCGTCCACAAACTGCTCCTCCCGCCAAAGCGCCTGCATCAGCTCCTCCCGGGAGATGATCTTGCCGATACTGCGCATGAACAGCTGCATAATGATGAATTCATTGCGGGACAGCTCGGTGCTGGTCCCCTGATAGTTGAGAGAGGAGTTGGCCACATTCAGGGTGACTCCGCGGTGGGCCAGCTGCAGGCTTTCCTCGTGATACAGGTAGTTGCGCCGCAAAAGGGCGTTTACCTTGGCCACCAGCACCCCCAGGTCAAAGGGCTTTTGGACAAAGTCATCGGCCCCCATGTTCATGGCCATGATCATATCCATGTTCTGGTTGCGGGAGGAGAGGAACAGGATCGGCACCTTGGAGACGGATCTGATCTGCTGGCACCAGTAGTAGCCGTCCAAAACAGGCAGGTTTACATCCAGGAGCACCAGGTGGGGATCAAGCCGGTGGAATTCCGCCAGCACTTGATCATAGGCGGTCACTTCATGCACTTCGAATTGCCACTTCCGCAAGGTATCTGCGACAATGGTGCGGATTTTATCGTCATCCTCCACCAGCATAATGGAAAACATGGAAACTCCCCCGTGAAAAATAGCAATTATTTTCTCCAGTATACAAGCTGGGCGCTGAAACACCAAGGGCTTACAGCCAGGCACGCGGCTGGAAATTTTCCAGTAGAGAGGGAATATTACTCCCAAAAGGAGTGAATTTCCATGAATGCGGAGCAGGGGAAACTTGTCCGGGAGCTATCCGATCAATTGTCCGCCTTCACATACAGCTGGCGAGAGTATTGGAGTACTGGTGCTGGTATGGAAGCTGGACAGGCGGAGGATTCTGCAATGCGTCTTTTAACGGGTTGGGAGTGCATGTGGTGGCGCTGTATTGCGATTTATACGGGACCTCCCATTCCATGTGGGTGTATCCGTACGTACTGCTTGGATTTATTCCTGCTTCTTCAGCGCAAGGCACAGACCCGGGATAGCGGCGGAGAGGCAGGCTAAAGAAAATAAAGACGAACTGCCGGAGTCCATTCCGGCGTTTTTTTTGTGTTTAGCTGTATGCTTACCGCCATGCGCTGCCGGGTATAGATGTGATACCGGCAACAAGCGGAGGGAGGAAGCAGGATGAAGTGGAGCGGAAGAAGAGGAAGCACCAACGTGGAGGACCGCCGGGGAATGGGCGGGGGGACGCTTGTGGGAGGCGGAATCGGCGGCATTCTGATTGTGCTGCTGGTGACCCTGCTGGGCGGAAACCCTGTGGATATCCTGGGCAATCTGACCAGCGGCTCCAGCCAGCAATCGGCTTACCAGGGCAGCGCCCAGGAGGAGGAGCTGGCCCAGTTCGTCTCGGTGGTGCTGGCCGATACGGAGGAGGTTTGGGAGGAGCTGTTCCGTGAGCAGGGCATGGACTATAAGGAGCCGGTGCTGGTGCTGTACAGCGGAAGTGTGAGCTCAGCCTGCGGCAGGGCCACCTCGGTGGTGGGGCCGTTTTATTGCCCGGGGGACCAAAAGCTGTATATTGACCTGAGCTTTTATGATGAGCTGCACAAGACCTTCAAGGCTCCGGGGGACTTTGCCATGGCTTATGTGGTGGCCCATGAGGTAGGGCATCATGTCCAAACCCTTCTGGGCACCTCCGCGCAGATGGATGCACTCCACCAGAAGCTGGGGGAAACGGAGTACAACCGGATGCAGGTGAGAATGGAGCTGCAGGCGGATTATTACGCCGGTGTATGGGCCCATCACGCCCAGGATATGAACGTGCTGGAGGAGGGGGATATTGACGAGGCGCTGACTGCGGCCAATGCTATCGGTGACGATACCCTGCAGAAGCAGGCCCAGGGGTACGCCGTTCCCGACAGCTTCACCCACGGCACCTCCGAGCAGCGCAAGCGCTGGTTTCAGAAGGGCTACGAGAGCGGGACCATCCAGGGCGGAGATACCTTCAACGCCACCGGGCTTTAAGCATATGGGCGTCAATTCATCTGTGTTTCTTACAACAAAAATGTAAATAACAGTATGAATAGGTATGACATCTATCACAAGTCCCGTAACTTAACGGCTTCGGGGCTTTTTTCCATTGATATTTATTCAAATATTTACATTATTCGATAATATTCTTCTTGATTTTTCAAATTATTTGGTATATATTGTAGAAAATTGCCCTAATTTAGACCATAATAATCCAGAACGGAGAGATCATTAATGTCTAACCAGAATTATGGAGTTACACTGAATACTTCCGACAAAACCATTATTTCTCGGGCTTCCGGCTTTATTAAGGTTGAGGATGCTGCCGAAATTATCCGCCAATTGAAAGATGCCATCCAAAAGGTGAATACCAAGGATTACGCGCTTATTATTGACGGTAAGGATGCCAAGACCGTTTCCGCCGACGTGGTACCGCTTCTGCAGGAGGTTATGAACGTGTACACCAACACCCCCTTCAAGGCCAAATACATGGTGGAGCTGAGTGCAGGCATTCAGGCCAACCAAGTAAAGCGGGTAGCCGGTGAATCTGCTAATGAGCTGGTGAAGATTGGCTCCATTGAAGCAGCAATTGCCGATTTCAAGAGCCTGTAATCCACTGATTAATTCAAAACGAATGTATGAGTCAGACCTGCACCACATAATGTAACCAATGGAAAGCCCCGGGCGTATTGCGCTCCGGGGCTTTTTTGCGGTCTAGGGCGTGTTTGCAAACACGGTCTAGGGTGTCAGCTGCAAAGTACCGTTACAGCAGCGCACCGTCAAACTTGTACAGGAATCCCGAGATAATGTAGCCCGCTCCGGCGGACATGAAGATTACATTGTCCCCATCCTTGATTTTCCCGTCCTGCAGGGCGTGGCTCAGCCCGAAGATGGGGCTGGTATGGCCGGTATAGCCGTATTTGTTCCCCACAAAGGTATACAAGCGCGGGTCGTCTTCCAGACCCAGGTTTTTCAACGCTTCTTTTATGGCATAAATAGAGAATTGCGAGAAAATAATGTGGTTGATCTGCTTCAGCTCAAGCCCGTTGCGCTGGGTCAGCTCCCGGATGAGGATGTTCCATTTCTCGGGCAGGAAGTCGAAATCTACAGGCTCCCAGCCACCCTTGCGTTTGGCAAGAGGAAGGGATTGGTCATGAATGCGGGCCATGCCGCTGTCAGGCATCGTGGTCATCCGGTAATAGCTGCTGTCGGAGAAGAACTCGGAGTCGATAATACCGAAGCGCTCCTCGCTTGACACGCTCCAGAACCACGGCAGCGCCGGAATCTCCCCAGGCTCCATAGTACAACTCATCATCCTCGTTGCACCAGGGTGAGATATGTACGCTGCTGACCAGGATGGCGTAGCGGATTTTCTTGTGGTCCATGTAGCGGTACACCTGGTCGATGGCAGTAATCATGCCCGTGCAGTTGGCATTCAGGTCATACACAATATGGGCGTTTTTGGTTTCCAGCTCCCTGCTGACCAGAAGGGCGTTGGTAGGAATCAGGTACTCCGGGGTGTCGGAGGCAAACACAATCATCTGAATCTTGTCGGGGGAGAGGTTGGCATTTTCCAGGGCCCGCTTGGCAGCGATCACGGCCATGGTCACGGCGGTTTCACCGGGTTCGGCATAGTAGCGCTCCTCCCGGCCCAGATGCTTGTAGAGACTTTCCACATCCTTGCCTACCTTGCGGAAATGCTCCAAAATCACTTCGTTGGTCAGTTTGTTCTGGGGATGGTACGTGCCAACACCGGCAATTCTAACATTGGACTGCTGCATCAGAATGTCTCCCTCCACGAAATGGTTTCTACCTGCTCTTTATGTACTCCCATAACCAGCTGTCTACAACATGGAGCAATATTCTTCTTATGGTTATAACTTAGTATAACAGGCACATCTTGGAAAATAAAAATCATATTAGGGGGCGATTTATTAATAAAATCGTAGAATATCGTCTAATTAATGGATTATTAGGAGGTTATCAGAGTAATATGGCGATTTTTGGCCGAATTAGACAGTTATACCGTTAACTATAACTAGCTGGCCGTGCACCACTAACCTTACCTGCACTTCGACTATCCAATTTCGTCGAAATAGTGCATACTAAAAATAAGGAACTTTAAATATTGCGGCATCTATGCCGTTTGGGAGGAATAGGTGTGGAAATCGGAATCAGCACTTTTGTGGAGACGAGTCCGGATGTAAATACGGGAGCGGTGATTAGCCATGCGCAACGGCTGGCGGAGGTAGTGGAGGAGATGGAACTGGCGGATCAGGTGGGGCTGGATGTGTACGGCATCGGCGAGCACCACCGCCAGGATTATGCGGCATCGTCGCCTGCAGTGCTTCTCGCTGCGGGAGCGGCGCGCACCAAGCGGATCCGGCTGACCAGCGCCGTTACGGTGCTGTCCTCCGATGATCCGGTGCGGGTGTATCAGGACTTTGCCACCTTGGACGGCATTTCTGGGGGAAGAGCGGAGATTATGGCAGGGCGGGGGTCGTTTATTGAATCCTTCCCGCTGTTCGGCTACAACCTTGCGGATTATGACGAGCTGTTCGAGGAAAAGCTGGAGCTGCTGCTGCAAATCTGCCGGGGCGGAAAGATCAACTGGAGCGGCAAGCACCGCCCTGCCATTTCCGGGCTGGAGGTTTTCCCGCGGGCCGTGCAGAGCCCTCTGCCGGTCTGGATCGGCAGCGGCGGCAATCCAGAATCCGTCATCCGGGCAGGCATGCAGGGTTTGCCACTGGTTCTGGCTATAATCGGGGGGAGCCCTTTCCGTTTTGCGCCGCTGGTGAAGCTGTATAAACAAGCTGCCGCCAAGGCCGGCTTCGATCCTGCCAAGCTGCCTATCGCCTCCCACTCCCATGGCTTCGTCGCCGCGGGGGAGAAGGAGGCTGCGGACATATTTTTCCCATCCACACAAGCAGCCATGAATGTAATCGGCCGGGAGCGGGGCTGGCCCCACTACGATCGGGCGGCATATGACTATGCCCGCAGTCCGGAAGGGGCGCTCTATGTGGGCGATCCGGAGACAGTGGCCCGGAAGATCATTGCTCTGCGTAAGGAAGTGGGGATTACCCGGTTTTTCCTGCATGTTCCCCTGGGTACCATGCCCCATGAGGAGGTCATGACGGCCATTGAGCTTCTGGGAACCAAGGTGGCGCCTATTGTCCGCGAGGAAATCGCCCGTTGGGAGGCAGAGGAAAAAGCCGAATGACAGTGGTCCGGATGGGATAGCGGCTCCTGACGCATAAAAAACAAATAACCCCCTCAGCATGATGCTGCAGGGGCTATTTGTCCTTGTGGCTAAGCAATGAATTCGATCCTCCCTCACAATCCATACCACTGACATGGCCTATCAATTCGATGGTCACATACTGCCGGCGGCAATCATTGCCCGATCCGGATAAAGGATTGTTTCTCAAATACAACCTGCTTTGTTTGCTCCTCCGTTCTGACGGATTCGCCCACCGAATACTCCATGTCTTCCGCAGATGGCCTGCTGTAGGCGTTGCACTTGCTTGCTTAACCCTTTGGTTCTTGCATTTGCCTTGCATCACCTTCCGAGGCTTTGAAAATTGCATTACCGGCCTTAGGCTTTATCAGTGGTGGAAACAGCTTTTCAGGGGAGATTTATGCAGCTGTAAATTCCGCTGCCAGCCCTGCCGCACTCTTTTCCTCTGTAGGGATAAGTCCCTTACCCATCTCCGCCGTTTGCCGGAAGAAGCTTCGCTTTTTTCAGCTTCCTTCGGGGTGATGTCTATATCATAAACCATTCCCGCAGAATTGAAAAACCCGGAAATCTGCCGTATTCGGCAATAGTTTAGAATTTTCAGTCTATTTCTCCGTTATATTCACGAATCCTTACAATTTCTTAATAAAACGCTTACAGCCTGTTGTCCACTCCTCTTTTGATTAGGTCGTTGGCGTCATTGGCAAAATTCTGTTCACAAAGTTGTAACGATTCCGTTGCGGAAAGCCCCGCTGTGGGATATAGTAACGGTGAAGATCATTCAAGGCGTTTGTCCGATGAATGCAAGGCTTCGCCGGACATGCCCACAGGAGGGAAATGCGATGGCAGAGGCAAACACAACTTCAGCCCGTGTCGAAGGCCGGGAGTTTATTCTGGAGAAAACCTTTGACGCTCCCAGGGAGCTGGTATTCCGGGCATTCACGGAAGCAGAGCATTTGAAGCATTGGTGGGGTCCCCAAGGCTGGAGTATGCCTCATTGTTCTGTAGATTTGCGTCCCGGCGGCGTATGGCATTACTGTATGAAATGTGAGGATCCCAATCAAGGGGACTTTTATGGCATGGAATCCTGGGGCAAGGGTATTTACGGCACCATCGATGCGCCTGCCGGTTTTACGTATACCGATTATTTCTCCGATGCCGAGGGAGGCGAGGCGGAAGGAATGCCTGCCACAGAGGTGGAGCTGACCTTTACCCCTGACGGGGACAAGACCCGGGTGTTTTGCCGCAGCATTTTTGATACGGAAGAGAGCCTGCGCCAGGTGATGGAGATGGGAATGGAGCAAGGCATTCTCGAAACATGGGGCCGTCTGGAGGCTTATCTGCCTTCGTTGGTTAAATAAATAATTATTA
>JAQSYT010000226.1 GCA_029256065.1 Paenibacillaceae bacterium | reverse complement strand
GATATTTCGTACTCCTGCTCCGGCATTTGATAGCGTGCCGGGTCTAGTGGAGATTTGGTTTCGTCATAGGAACGGGTGATGTCACGGGTCATAACGTAATAAGCAATGGCAAATTTATTACTGGCCAGCTGGTAAGGCAGGATCGCAAAGTCATCGCGGTTGTACCGGCTGGGATGCTCTCCTGTTCCGTCTCCAGCAAAGACCAGTTGGGGCTTGTATTCCGTCAGCCGGGTCACGGACAACGGACGGGCAGTATCAATGGGCTGGCCGGTTCTCATCAGATTGGCAATATTCTTCAGCACGGTTATTTGCGGACCGATCTTGGAGCGGACGGCATCATTCAGCTCGTAGTTGTTCTTCTTCAGCTCATCGAAGAAGGCCTCCGGCAGAATGCCGAAGCAATTGTCCTCGTTGCGGATATTATAGGCTGTAATCGTCTGCATGCCCTTATGGGCATAGAAGGTGTACAGGCGGGACAGTGTCTTGGCGCCGGTTTCCATCATCACATTGGACAGCTGCTGATCCGCGGCGGCTACCTTGGATTGCTCCATGAGCTTTTGGGCAAAGGGCTGCCGGTAATAATTGGTTTCCGTCATCCACAGCTCCGCGGTTTTGCCGTTGCCGGGGCTGGCGTAACGGAAGTGATCCTGCCACGGTCCGGGGAATGGAGTCAAATCCCGGATCATGGACTCAGTGGTATACAGGTACGCCCATTCCTCGGGCATGGTCATCACCTGGTTGGGGATAAAGTAGCTGCCCGGCACGGATTCATTGATATTGCTGGGCTTGCGCACTCCGTCCAACCGTCCCAATGCATTGTAGTAAATCTTAGTAGCCGACGTATAAGATGATGCGGAGCTGGAATTAAGATAGGATTTCACCGTATCATAGCCAGTGTAATAATGGCGGCTGTAGCCTGCCTGATTGGGCCAGATGCTGGTCCCGCTGTCGTAAGGCCGCTGGTTGGAGAAGCCGCTGATGACCCGCACCCCGGGCAATCCGTTACCCGGATCAGAGACAAAATCCGCAGTAATGGGCAAAAGAACCTCAATGCCTGTGACGGTTTTCCCGTTTTTGCTGTAGGTCATTTCCTGGGCAAAGCCCCGTTTCGGCTCATAATAATTGTCCATGTACATGTAGTGATGGCCGAAGGTGTATTCGTTATAGACCTCAAAATCAAAGCCTGCATCATACTGCCCGGCTGTACCCAGATCCTCACGGACGATCTCGGAAACCGTTCTGATATATCGGAGCCAGCCGTCTAATGTTTCCTGAGAGGCGGGATTAGGAGTGCCATCCTTAAACACCGGTCCGGAAAATGGCTGGTACTTCAGCTTCACCAGGGAAATGGCGCCTTTGGGCACATCATTGGGAAGCGGAGCAGACAAGGTGCATTTGCCTGTAGCTGCATCCACCTCTGTAATAATCGGGAACATAGCCGGGCCCATTCCCTTTAAGCCAGTATACAAAGGCTTGATGTCGGCGGTTTTGTCCACATAGATAAAGCGGTCGCCCTTAGTGGCTTTTTGGGTGACGTTTGTTTTGACCTCCACATTGGGACTGGGCATTCCCGAATTCATATTCAAGAGAATAAGAGGCCGGATGTTATTTTTCTTCAGAGCAGTCAGCTGGGCCCTGAAGGCTTCCCGGTATACGGATTTAATTTTGCTCTCGTCATTGTAATCCAGATTGGACCAACCGATCTCCAGGCGGGCGGAGGTAATACCGGCTTCTGCCATAACTGCTGCCGTAGCAGCCGCTTCCTCCTGCTTGATGTTGTTGAACACAACGCCAACAGTGTCCAGATAGCGCCGGCTGTCCCAAGTATCCATATAGCTTCTCCAGGGGACGGTGAAATAGGAACGGATGCCGAAGGGAATTTCCTGCTGGAACGGGTCGGTGTATGCTCCTTCTAATGTGGATTTTTCCGTTACGCCATCCCAGCTTCCCTGGATTCCGGACATTACAGTACCGGCGGCTTTGGAGACGGGTTGAAACGGTGTTCCCAACAAAGCCAACAGGACAACTAAAATGGTCAGGCGCCTTCTACTCAAATGAATACCCTCCTGGAGATGGAAGTTACCTGTGTCGATTGTGTGTCGAAACTTGTTGAAATACAGGGAACTTACTCTGTTGTTGTCGAATTACATGCCTATTATATGCTTTCCAGCTATTGCAAAAAAAGAGACGCCGGGACCATTTCCCGGCGTCTTTTTCTCTTTCGAGAAGCCCACTTTCATAACGAAGGAGCATTGTTCATTATAAAATCTGTTGTTACCCCAAAAAGGATTTCAGCATCCACACATGCTTTTCCAGGGCAGTATGCATACCGATGAACATATCCACTGTGCTTTCGTCCCCGGCCGCTTCCCCTGCTGCAATGCCTGCCTGCAGCTCCCCGATAACTGCGCTAAAGTCAGCCACTAAAGCCTTGACCATAGCCTCCGCGCTTTCGTTGCCCGCTGCTTCCTTGACAGTAGAATGAGCCAGATAGTCCTTCATGGAGGACAGCGGTTTACCTCCGATAGCCAGCACTCTTTCCGCCAAATCATCGATATATTGGGCTGCCTCGCCATACAGCTCCTCAAATTTGGTATGGAGAGTAAAGAACTGGCCCCCCTTGACGAACCAATGGTAGTGGTGAAGCTTTACATATAAAACGCTCCAGTTGGAAATTTGCTGGTTCAATGCTTCTGTCACGCTAATGACGGCGGTTTGCTGTGCCATGTCAGACCTCCCATATGGAATTTGGTTGTGTGCTTTCACCTAATGAGAATGCCCCCACTTCCCTGTTCTATACATGGGGATAGCATCCGGCTGGAAGCCACTGTTTGCATTCCCCTTAATTGTGTTACAATGACTAATGAATTCCGGTGCAGTTCACCGGACAGCGGTATATTTGTCCTAACACCTGCATATATATCTTGATCAAAAGGATCCCGAAATCCTAAAGGAGAGCATATCCATGTCGGCTTCCCTCTTAAGTCTGTCAACCTTCTCATTTCTGCTTGTGACACTATTTACTCCCGTCCTGATTTGGGGCTTGCGTACACTGCGGCTGACCCAGCCGATCCGCGCAGAGCTGCCTCCCGATCACCAGGCTAAACGGGGCACTCCCCTGATGGCAGGCATGATCCTTCTGGTTGGAGTGGCGGTTTCCATTATTTTTTACCCCAAGCCACTGGTGATTTTTCTGGGCGGAACCTTTCTCCTGTTCAGCTTAATCGGATTTGCCGATGACTTCAAAAAAGCCGCATTTCAGGATCCCAACGGCATTTCCGGGAAAACGAAGCTCATATTCCAATTCACTTTTACCGCGGCACTGCTGTATCTGTTGCTGAGATTTTTTAATGCCAGCCCTGAGCTTAATCTGACCCAAACCCTGTCTATCGGCTTCCCGCTGCTGCTGTATCTGGGCATCATGATGCTGTTCATCGTCGGAACCGCCAATGCCATTAATTTTACCGACGGGCTGGACGGTCTTCTGATTAACGTATCCATCCCTACATACTTCTTTTTCTTCCTGATTTCCGACCATACCGAGGTGAAGATGTTTTCACTGGTCATGATCGGATGCCTTCTGGGACTTTTGATCTACAACCTTTATCCGGCAAGAGCCTTTATGGGGGATACCGGGTCCCTTGCCATCGGAGGCTCCTTATCCTTCCTGGCTGTGCTGGAAAAGGTGGAAATTCTGATCCCCATTTTGTTTTCTGTTTACCTGGCGGAACAGGTTTCGGTGATTCTCCAGGTCTGGTATTACAAAAAAACCAAGCTGCGCCTCTTTCGCATGGCCCCCGTCCACTATCACTTCAGTCTGAAATACGGCTGGTCGGAAAATAAGATCGTGATGGTGTTCGGCTTCATTTCCTGGGCCTCGGCTTTTCTAAGCTGGCTGTACTGGTATTTCTTCCTCCATTGAAACGAAGAAAACGCAAAAAAAGGCTGAGCCCGGATAACCCGGGTTCGGCCTTTTGTCTTTTCCAGCGATATTCCGTTATTCCGTTTCCCAGACTACCGTTCCGGTAAGGGAAAGATCATATCCCCGGATGGATGAAAGCTCACTCTTGAAGGTATCGGAGCGCAATATGCCCAGGACGGATTCCAGCCATTCCAGGTTAGCCGGCTTTTTGATCATCACCAAATCATACCTCTCCCGGATTAACGGGACAAAATCCACGTTCACCATAGCCGCCGCCTTCTCAATGCCCACACCGGCATCTGCTTGTCCGGTGGCTACCTTGCCGGCAACGCCCAGATGGCTGGATTCTTCAATCTCATAGCCCGTTACCGAAAAACGGGAAATCCCCTTCAGCCGCATTTGCTCATCCAGCAGCACACGGGCGCCGGAGCCCTTCTCCCGGTTGACAATCCGCACGTCGGAGCGGGTCAAATCCTCCCAAGAGCTTATCCCTTTTGGATTACCCTCGGCCACATAAAGTCCGGCGTTCCGGTAGGCGATATTCACCACCACATAGGAATAGCCGATCAGCAGCCTGCGGATATAAGGAATATTATATTCCCCCGTATCTCCGTCAAACAGGTGGGTGCTGACAATATCCGCCTCCCCGTGGTACATGGACACAAGGCTGTCCATACTTCCCACAAAGGAACGGAGAGGCCTCACGTTCCGGTTCTGCTTCTCAATATATTTGGCCAGAATATCCAGAATGGTATCCTGCCCGGTAATGACCAAGGGCTTCAACGCAGAGCCTAAGCCAGGCGCCGGCGTCATCACCATGGGGGAGGCGGACACCAGATAAGGGACTTCCTCCACAGGGGGAACAGGTGCAGCCAGACGGACGCGCCCGCCCTTCGCTCTGGACTTATAGGCCTCCAGGTCGGAGGCGTCCACACGCATCTGCTTGCCCACACGGTAGGACGGCAGCTCACCCTTCTTGATCAGATCATAAACCGTTAGCTTAGAGACCCGAAGCAGCTTCGCAATCTCCTCGGTGGTATAAGAAATCTCCTCTGACATAAACAACCTCCAGCCGGATTCTTCCTTCATCTTACTCTGTCCTGCATATTTTTTCAATCAAGACAGTCCCTGGCAGATGGAGAACTCCGGGCATAATTCCAGACTCCCGCGGGAAAATTATTATGGCTCCTTGTCCTTTTAACCAAGGAAGACATACCATTGACCGGAGGGCAAGTCATGAAAAGAGTCACCTTGGGTATTCTAGCGGCTGTGCTGCTCCTGGCAGGCACTGTGCTGCGGCTGGAGCTGACGGATTGGAACCGCAGCCGTCAGCTGGCTGCCACGGGAATCCGGCTGACACCTGCGGAAGCATCAATGGACCGGGAAATCCGCAGCCGATTCCCGTTGGAAACCAACATCGGACTGCCAGACAGTGAAGCCTCTACCAAGCTTGCAGCTGCCTCCTCCTCCCTGCTTCCCGCCGGCTACGCCCGCTTCCTCACCCTCTGTTACCGTTTGTTCGGCTCCGCAGCCGAGCCTCCTGTGCTGGCTGTCCAGGTTTCGCAGAACGTAATGAACGCCCTGTCGTTCCTCCTGCTCATGGCTGTAATCCACCTGCTGGTCAAACAGCCCTGGCTCGCTCTGGCAGCAGGAAGCCTGTATTATCTCCATCCTGCCATTATCCGCTCCTCCTCCGGCTTTAACAGTGAATCGCTGTATACCTGCACCACGATTCTTTTGGTTTACTGTGCGGTGTCGTTTTTTGCCAACGAACACACTACTCCAAGACGGTCAATCGCCTATGGCTGCGGCTTGGGGGCAGGCATTGCCCTACATCCTTTTTTGCTGGCGTATGGTTTTCTGTTCGCCTCTGTTGCCGCGTTGCATTGTTATTTAACCAGCCGGAAGCTCCTGCAGTATGCGATTATGATGGGAATTTGCTTGTCCGTGCTTTGTGCCGTCTGGTAATAAGACAGAGGTTGGCTATTTTCCGGTCCGCCTGGGTTCAAATTTTCCGGCAGGACGATTATAATGGGAGCAACGGACAGGACTGGTGCCCGGCATCTGCCAGCCGGCCTTCTAAACTAATCATCCTACAGAATGGAGAACATGAACATGCGTCTATACATAATCCGCCATGCGGACCCGGATTACCCCAACAATACCATAACTCCCGCAGGACATCTGGAGGCGCAGGCACTGGCCAAACGTCTGGCCACCCATGGCCTGGACAGGATCTATGCTTCCCCTATGGGGAGAGCCCAGGATACCATGCGTTACACCGCTGAGGCTTTAGGGATGAGCCATGAAATGGAAGAATGGACCCAGGAGCTCAGCCTGAAGCTGGAGGAAACCCCTTATGGCCGCTTGTCCCATTGGGACCTGCCGGGAGAAGTGATCCGTTCCGGAGAACGGATGCCCACCGCCGAGAATTGGCATGAAATCTCTTATTATCAGGGTACCCCCAGCAGGGAAACCTTCGAAAAGCTGCAGGCCTTCTCGGACGAGTTCCTGAAGCGCCAAGGCTTTGAACGGGTAGGCGGACGCTACCGGATTTTGAAGAAGACCCAAGACCGTGTCGCTGTGTTTTGCCATGGCGGATTCGGACTGACCTGGTTAGCCCATCTGCTGGAAATTCCGCTCTCCCTGGTTTGGTCCGGCTTCTGGATGCCGCCTAGCTCAGTGACCACCATTCTGTTCGATGAACGCTCACAGGAGTGGGCCACTCCGCGCTGCATCGGCTTTGGCGACGTTTCCCATCTGTACGAGGCGGGGCTGCCAGTGCGGCCGCGGGGCATTATTACCAACTTTGACTGATCCTTTTATGGTGGCTGGGGCGTGCTAAGCGTCCCGGCCATTTTTTTGTAGATGGGCTGTTCCCCGTATAACGTCAAAAAAGGCAACGGTCAGGGACAGCGGAATTTCCATTCCGAGTTCCCCTTCCATTGCCCGCACAACACCTTCTACGCCTTGCTAAGCCCGCAGCTTGCCCATACGGAGCAGGTTACTCCACACTCGCATCACGGCTGGTTACACGCCCAGCACTTGCTTGTACAGCCCTACATATTGCTTGGCCGACTGCTCCCAGCCAAAATCGGTTTTACTTATATTTTTCACAATGGCATTCCATGCCGCATCATCCCGGTAATATTCCAGCGCCCGCTTAATGGCAAACAGCATCTCATGGGCGTTATAAGCATAGAAGCTAAACCCGGTGCCTTCACCGGTCTCTTTGTTGAACGGCAGCACCGTATCCTTCAGCCCTCCGGTTTCCCGCACAATCGGCACGGAACGGTAGCGGAACGCAATCAGCTGACCCAATCCGCAAGGCTCAAACAGGGACGGCATCAGAAACATGTCCGAGGCGGCATAGATTTTGCGGGACAGTCCGTCGCTGAAGGTGATATTGGCGGATACCTTGTCCGGATGCCAATAAGCCTTGTCCTTAAACAGATGCTCAAACCGACCTTCTCCTGTGCCCAGCACCACCAGCTGCAGCGGAAGAGTCACAATTTCGTCCATCACAGCCTGTATCAGGTCCAGCCCCTTCTGGTCCACCAGACGGGATACCAGACCGATCATGGGAATACGTTCGTCTACGGTAAGTCCCAGCTCCGCCTGCAGGGCGGATTTATTCCGGCGCTTTTTGGCCAGAGAGTTGCGGTAGGGCTCCACCAAATTCGGGTCGTTCATGGGATCGAACTGCTCGTTGTCCAGCCCGTTCAAGATCCCCACGAGCCCGCCTTGCTGGCTCCGCTCCTGCAGTACCCCCTCCATCCCTTCGCCGAAAAAGGCGGTTTTGATTTCCTCCGCATAGGTTTTGCTGACCGTCGTTACCTTGTTTGCATGGGTCAAGCCAGCCTTCATGCAGTTGCCGTCCCCGTAATACTCAATTCCGTTCCCTTCACCGAACATACCATCATCAATGCCCAACAGATCCTGCATCAGCTTCCGGTTGTATCTGCCCTGGTAACGCAGATTATGTATGGTGAACACCGTTTTGATATCCGCATAGAACGGATGGGCAGCATAATTGCGGCGGAGCAAATACGGGATTAGCCCTGTCTGCCAATCATGGCAATGGATGATATCCGGCTTGAAATCCAGATGCGGCAAGGCCTCCAGCACCGCGCGGCTGAAATAAACGAAACGCTCTGCGTCATCGCCGTAGCCATAGAGACCGCCCCGCCGGAAATAGAATTCATTGTCCACGAAATAATAGTGGATCCCGTTTACCTCCAGCTGCTGGATGCCGCAATATTGGTTACGCCAGCCCAGATAGACGCTGAAGGTGCTGGCAGTTTCCATCTGCTCCCGGAAATGCTGGGGAATGTCCGCATATTTGGGCAGGATAATCCGCACATCCACATTGTGGTGCCGGAGGGATGCGGGAAGCGAACCGATGACATCGGCCAGCCCTCCCGATTTGACGAATGGAACGGCTTCAGAAGCGGCGAATAAAATGTTCATGGGTGTAATGTCCCTCCAGTCCCCTGGCAACAGGGGGAAGATTCGGATTGCAATCGAATGCCCCGCCACCGGACGCAAGCCCAATGGCAGGGCTGCCCGCCTAAGGCGTGTCTGATAACTTCGAGGCCTTAAATCACTTTCTTCTTCGCAGCGACGAACGGAGCAGTGACGGCCCCCTT
>JAQSYT010000225.1 GCA_029256065.1 Paenibacillaceae bacterium | reverse complement strand
CTGGGCATTGTTTCCACTCAGGAGGCGCTGGCGATGGCGCGGAAGCTGAAGGTGGACCTGGTCTGCCTGTCCCTGATGGAAAGCCCGCCCTCCTGCAGGCTGGCGGGAGCAGGAGCGGTGCGCCAGGAGAAGGAGCAGGCGAAGAAGCAGGAGCGCCCCGCCAAGGTGAAGGAGCTCCGGCTGACTCCCCATATCGAGGAGCATGATCTGGAGGTGAAGAAAACTCAGGCGGAACGGATTCTGCGGGGCGGCGATGCCGTGCTGCTGAAGGTGGTGCTCACAAACGGCAAGGAGGCTGCCCAGGCCAAGGGGCTTCTGGAGGAGCTGACGGGAGCGCTGGCACCGTACGGCAAACGCCAAACCGGCATTCAGCAAAGCGGCAAGCAAGCAGCTGTGCAGCTGGACCCGCTATGAGGGCGGAGGATTCCACACCGCCGGCGGGCTGGCGTCTGATGCGGTGTGATACCAGGGAAGGAGCAAGGACACCATGTCTTATCTGACGAAATATGCCCGGAAATACGGCAGATGGTTTGCCATCGCTGTTTTTTTTCTGACTGTGGAGGCGTTTTGTGATCTGCTCCTGCCGACGATTCTGTCCCGGGTCATTGACGAAGGCATCGCGATGGAGCGGATGGATACGGTTTGGAGGCTTGGCGGGGTGATGCTGGGCATTACAGCGGTTGGAGCTTTGGCGGCTTGTACCCGCAATGTCATGGCCAGCCGGGTCTCCCAGGCCTTCGGCACGGAGCTGCGCTCTGATCTGTTCCGCAAGATACAATCCTTAACCTTTGACAGCATGGACCGGTTTGACCGGGCGTCGTTATTGACCAGACTGACCAATGATGTAACCCAGGTGCAGAATTTCACCAACGGACTGATGCGTATTTTTGTTAAAGCGCCCCTGACCTGCATCGGCAGTCTCATTATGGCCATCCGGCTGAATCCGCGCCTTTCGGTGATTCTATTGATCGTTATTCCCCTGGTCGGCGTGCTGATTGTCATCAATATGCGCATTGGCCTGCCCCGTTATCTGAAGGTGCAGAAGGCCATGGACCGGATGAATCTGGTGCTGCGGGAGTATCTGTCCGGGGTCCGGGTTGTAAAAGCCTTCAACCGCTTCAGCTATGAAACGGACAAAATGGAAACGGCCAATCTGGAATACCAGACCCGCTCCATTAAAGTGATGCGGGCGATGGCTGCCTTTAACCCTGCGGTGACACTGACGGTGAATGCCGGCATTCTGGCAGTACTCTGGTACGGCGGCCTGCGGGTGGACAGCGGAGATATGCAGGTAGGGCATATTGTGGCGTTTGTGAACTATATGACGCAAATTCTGTTTTCCCTGATGATGATCTCCATGGTGCTGATGATGTTCGTGCGGGCACGGGCCTCCTCCCAACGGATCGGCGAGGTGTTCGCTGATGACAGCGCCATGACCTGGAGCGAACCCGCTGTTGCACAGGCGGAGGTTAAGGGGCGTATTGAATTCCGTAATGTGACGTTTACATACGGGGCTTCAGGTCCGGCACAGGGGAAGCCGGTGCTGAACGGAATTAATCTGGTCTGTGAGCCGGGGCAGACGGTGGGTATTATCGGCTCCACTGGCTCGGGCAAAAGCACACTGGTGAGCCTGATCCCCCGCTTTTATGATGCGGATTCGGGTATGGTGCTGGTGAACGGGCAGGATGTGCGCAGCATGGACCCGGCCGCACTGCGGGAGCGGATTGCGGTGGTGCCGCAGAAATCGGTGCTCTTCTCCGGCTCCATTAAGGATAATATCCGCTGGGGCAAGGAGCAGGCTGTGGATGCCGAAATCGAGGCTGCTGCCAGAATTGCCGGGGCGCATGATTTTGTCGACGCCTTCCCGGAAGGGTATGATACCCGAATCGGGCAGAAGGGTGTCAATCTTTCCGGCGGCCAAAAGCAGCGGATTTCCATCGCCCGGGGCCTGATCCGCAAGCCCGACATTCTGATCCTGGATGACAGCACCAGTGCGGTGGACGTGATTACAGAAGCCCGGATCAAAGAAGCCCTGCGGCGGGAAACCAGTGGCATGACCTGCCTTTTGATTGCCCAGCGGATTACCTCCGTGATGGATGCAGACCGGATTCTCGTGTTGGAGCATGGGGAAATAGCCGGGTTGGGTACCCATGCCGAGCTTTTGGCAAGCTGCCGGGTTTACCGGGAAATCTATGCGTCGCAAACGGGAAAGGAGGTGCTCCCCCATGTCCAAGGAGAATAGCGGAACGCCGGGAGGCGGCGACCGCCTGCGTTTTGACGCCACATCCGTTCCGGCTCCCGGTGCAAGACCGGGTGGAGCCTTCCGGATGAACGGCCCGAAGGTAAAGCCCAAGCAATTCAGCGGAACTCTCCGAAGACTGTGGGGATTCCTCGGCAAGGAGAGGAGGCTTCTTCTCCTGATTCTCGGTTTCCTGCTGGCCAGCTCCCTGCTGGGCCTGGCGGGCCCCTATCTTCTGGGTGTGGCCGTCAATGCCATGGACGGAGGCGCCGGGAATGTGGAGCTGCGGGTGTTGAAGATGGCGCTCCTGGCATTGGGAATGGCATATCTGTTGGATGCATGCCTCACACTCACACAAAGCTGGCTAATGGCAGGTCTTGCCCAGCGGGTAACAGCCAGCCTGCGGCGGACCATGTTCGGCAAGCTGCAAAAGCTGCCCCTATCCTTCTTCGATTCCCGGCCTCACGGCGAGGTGATGAGCCGGCTGTCCAATGATATTGATCAGGTGAGCCAGACCGTATCCCAAACCACTACCCAACTGATGGCGGGGGTCTTGACCATTGCAGGCTCCCTGTTTATGATGCTGTGGCTCAGCCCGCTGCTCACCCTGGCCACCCTGGTTACGGTACCGCTGGTATACATTCTGGCCAAAAGCATTACGAAGCGGACCGGTCCGCTGTACAAGGCCCAGCAGGCAGAACTGGGCAAGCTGAACGGCCTTATGGAGGAGACCATCTCGGGCCTCCAGGTGGTCAAGGCCTTTAACCGCGAGGAGCGCACCATCCGGGAATTCGACGAGGTGAATGGCAGGCTGTACCATGTAGGGTTAAAAGCGCAAATTTCCACCGGATTTTTGATGCCGCTCTTGAACGTCATCAACAACCTGGGGTTTGTGACTGTTGCGGTGGTCGGTGGGATGCTGGCCCTGCAAGGCAGTATCACGGTGGGAATTATCGCCAGCTTTATCGGCTATTCCCGGCAGTTCGTCCGGCCGTTGAACGAAATGGCCAACGTGTACAATATGCTGCAATCCGGTATCGCCGGTGCAGAGCGGGCCTTCGAGGTGCTGGATGAGCTGGAGGAGCCGGATGATGCTCCGGATGCCACAGAAATGGATCTGGCGTCGCGGCCTTCAAGCGGGCATGTAGTGTTTGAGAAGGTGGGCTTTGGCTACCGGGCGGATGCCCCGATTCTTAAGGCTATCAGCTTTGAGGCGCCTGCCGGAAGCAGTATTGCCCTTGTAGGACCCACAGGTGCAGGCAAAACCACCATCGTCAACCTCCTGACCCGCTTCTACGACACCACTTCGGGGGTTATCCGCATTGACGGCCGGGATATCCGCACCTATACCCGGGACAGCCTGCGCTCCGGCTTCGGCATTGTGCTGCAGGATACCTATCTGTTTGCGGGCTCTATCCGCGAGAACATCAAGTACGGCCGTCCGGATGCTACGGACGCAGATATGATGGAGGCGGCGCGGCTGGCTAATGCCGACACCTTCATCCGGCAGATGCCGCGGGGGTATGACAGCGAGCTGGCGGAAAACGGCAGCAATCTAAGCCAGGGGCAGCGGCAGCTGTTGGCCATCGCCCGGGTCATGCTGGCGAAGCCCTCCATCCTCATCCTGGATGAGGCCACCAGCAGCATCGACACCCGGACAGAGCTGCATATCCAGGATGCGCTGCTCAAGCTGATGAAGGGGCGCACCAGCTTCGTCATCGCCCACCGGCTGAACACCATCCGGGATGCGGATACCATCATGGTCATCGAAAACGGCGAGATTGTGGAGCGCGGCAATCATGAGGAGCTGCTGCAGGCCCAAGGCCCGTACAGCCGCATGTATGCCAGCTCCTTCGGCCAACTGGAGACGGGCTGAAGATGCCCTGTTTACTGAATAAAAATGAACAAAAAGCAGACAGGGATTGTCTGCTTTTTTGTTTTACCCTTCAAAAATATGGGAAATGAGCCGAAAAACTTTATATGATTTGGATGAGAAAGGAGATCAGGAAATGTTCCCCTTTGTAAAAGGAAGAAGAGCGGGTTTTGAAATCACCTAACAGGAAATAAAGTAAATTGAAGAAAAATATCAAATGAAATTTTCTTCGATACTGGCTGAATTTTTATCTGAAATAACGGAGCTACCATGACAAATTATCTGCTGCAGGCTGACATGGACGAGGATGACGAATATGAGGATGATGAATACGAGGAAATTGAGGATTACGAGGAGTTTCCTTTTGGCGTAAGAGATTTCGTTGCGCTGCGGCACCTCTTGCATACGATCAAGGCGGGGATTTTTACTATTGGGATAAAAACAGTGAAAAGGTTTATCTGTATTACGATGATGACATGGAGGATCCGGTCTTTATCTGTCATACTATTCAACGCTTTTTTGAGAAACTGTCCTACGCGGCTTCACAGGTAGAAAGCTGTGAAAAGTAAGACAAGGGAACGGTATCAGGAGGAGATTTATGGCGCTAAATATGATTATTTTACAGGGCGATGCGAAGGTTGAAAAAGAGCAGGGGCTGTTTCCGATCAGATGGAAATCACATCATATAACAGAGCTTTTTATTGAGCTGTGCCCTAAATTGTGCCTGGATGGAAGCACCAAGTTATCTATTGAAGCAGCCAGAAACCGGAAGAAGTATGGAAGAACCGAGGATGCCGGGAATCCGGGAAAGCCGAAGAAAAAGCAACGATCCTTGCTACGATGCAGCAAATGATAGAACAGGACTTTTCATTGAAGAAAAAAATTAAAACGCTGTCCAAATCTTCAAATGATCACATGTATAAGGCAGAAGTGTTCAGATGCTTCAGCCGAAACCTTGGGGAGGCCTGGTGCGCTGAAATCGCCAGCCGTGGTTCCGGTCAACGCAGTGTCGTGTGGCTGACAAATATGCCGGACTGTTTAGATAGAAGGAGTTGTTTTAAGAAATCCCGATGGGACGGTCATAGATTTATCATTACGGATCATTTAGGAATGGAAGTTGCCATGCTCGATGTTGAGGATGAAAAAAATAGCAAGTGCGTTTTTAGAACGACACCAATAACAGGGAGCAAAACATGAATCTGATATTCGAAGAGGCATATGAGGAAATTCAGCAAACCGCAAGCCTGAGCTTGCCCACACGTAAAAGGATATGGTTGCACTTGGGCGAGGTATCCCATGAACCTAAGCTGCAGGCATTATCGGATGGAATCCGAAAAAGAGTGAAATTAGCACAGGCCTGCATCCATAAAGCATTTCCGATATGGGCTGAGGGTACAGGCGGTGACAGTAAGCTTTATGCTTTGCTGAACCAAATTGATGCCTATATAGAGGGCTTGTGCTCAAATGAAAGCTTACAGGCTACTATAAAAATACTATACAGCCAGTTAGAAACAGACGCTTATGATCCACGATACGAAAAAACATCTTTGATAGGCTTTGCAGCCATTTATATGGCTAATATTGCTTTATACGATGAGTTACTCTTCCAAAACTCGGAAGATACCGATCTGGACAATGATTTAGATTCGTTCACATGGGATACATCCTATCTAATAGGCTTGGTTTATTCTGACAGCACGGAGGAAGAAACCAGGATAGAGAGACAACGGGAGTATTGGTCATGGTATGTAACGGAAGCTCAACGATTACAAAAAGAAGCTCATTAGAAAACCGCCCGCTCCCTAAAGGGAACAGGCGGGTTTTGCATCGTAGACAAGGGAAGCAGCCGGTGCTATAATCAAGCATAGAATGAACGTTCATTTTATACTTGGAAGGGAGCTCCTCTTATGTACAAAACCTCAAAGGAAACCCAGGAGCGCAAGGATGCCAAACGGCAGTTGATTATGAATACGGCAGCAAGGGTCTTTTCACAGAAGGGCTACCACAACACCTCTGTCAAGGATATTGTTGAAGAGGCCTCTGTATCCATAGGCAGCTTCTATTTCTATTTCAAGAGCAAGGAGGAGCTGTTCGAGGAGCTTTTTGTGACTATCTCCGCCACCTTTCAGGAGGTGGAGGACAGGGTTTTGGACACTGGCCGGTTCTCGCTGGCGCAGAATTTCACACGTGTGATCGCAGCCACTCTCTGGATGTATGAGCAGCACCGGGAGCTGGCCAAGATTATGCTGGTGGAAGCCGCGGGCGTCAATCCCGCATTTCAGAAAATGCGGATGGAAAGCATCAAGGTGTCGTCCGGAGCAATGGAAAGATGGTTTACGCGCTTTGCAGCCAGCGGCTCCGCCAACATCCCGGATGTGAAGGCGGCGGCTTTGATCTACGTAGGCTCCTTCTATTACCTGATTCAGGATTGGCTGGAATCGGAACAGGAACTCAAGCTGACTGACTCGGGATATGCCCTTTGCATCTACAGCCTTCAAGCGCTGGGAATAACCTTCAAGGAGGAGGATATCAGGAGGTATATTGCGGAGGTTCTGGAGGAATTATCACAAGGCGATGAAATTTAATCCGATGATAGAAGGAAGGCTGCAAGCATGAACCGGCAATTTGGAAGAGACCTCACCTCGGGAAGCATCCCGAGACACTTGATCCAATTCGCACTGCCCATTCTGATTGGCAATCTGTTGACCACCGGCTATGGCATCATTAATACGATATGGGTAGGCAATTTGTTGGGCAAGGAAGCGGTTGGCGCCATTGCTGTCAGTTTTCCTATCTACCTGGCATTGGTTGCTCTTTGCTCCGGAATTACTCTTGCCACCTCCATTATGATTTCCAAGGCTTTTGGCGCAAAGGATTATGCGGGGATTCAAAGCATTGTGAACCACTCCTGGTCAACCGGAGTGGTTGTTATCGCTGCCGTGACGGCAGGCGGCCTGCTCAGCGCAAAAGGGCTGCTCCAGCTTCTTGGCACACCGGCTGATATTCTGCCCATGGCCACAGGCTACTTAAGGCTAACCCTGCTCAACTTCGCCGGTCTTTATTTATCCTCGCTGATCGCCTCCATTCTCCGGGGCATCGGAGATACGACAATTCCCCTGATTTTTATTGTTCTTTCCACTGTGGTTAATGCCATCCTTGATCCGTTCCTGATCTCAGGCTTTGGCCCGGTCCCGGCTCTGTCGTTAAACGGAGCGGCTTACGCCTCGCTTATTGCAACCGGAATTGCCGTTATCCCCGGATTTATTTACACCAAGCGCAAGTATAAAAAAGAGCCGCTGAATCCCACGGCCTGGGAATGGAATGGACATACCGTGCTGGCTATTCTGAAAATAGGGCTGCCTTCGTTTCTGCAGCAGATGCTGGTTTCCATGGGGTATGCCTTTATCATTGTTTTTGTCAACCGGTTTGGCGCCTCCGCCACGGCAGCCTTCGGTATTGCCAGCCGGATTGATTCTCTGGTGGCGATGCCGGCGATGGCTGTGATGATGGCTGTTTCGGCGATGACGGCGCAGAATATCGGCGCAGGGAAGCTTCACCGCATGAAGGGCATTATGAAATACGGCATCCTCATTAATATCCCCGTGATCCTGATAATTTCCCTGCTTTGCTTTCTTATGCCGGAGAGTATCATGCGCATCTTCGTCAAAGAGCCCGATGTGATTCAAACAGGGGCCGCCTATCTCAAAATTGTAGGGCCCGGCTATCTGTTCTTCACTGTGTTCTATGTAACCAACGGGATGATTAACGGGATGGGCAAAACCGTCACCACCATGGTCATATCCTTTATTTCTCTATGCCTGATCAGGGTTCCCCTGGCCGGCCTGTTATCGCGGCAGGGAGCGCTGGGTCTAAACGGCATATGGCTTGCGATTGTTGCCAGCTTTGCCGTCACGACGCTTAACAGCCTGCTGTATAATGCCTTCGGCAACCGGAAAAAACGGGCGCTCCAGGCCAACGCCTAAGCCGAAAAACAATAGTTGTCCGCATTCAAAAAAGCCGCCCGTTCCCCAAAAGGGAACAGGCGGCATACGATGCATTCCGCTGCTTTATTCACTCCGCAGGGCCACAACCGGGTCCTTCTTCGCCGCGAACTTCGCGGGGATAAAGCCGCCGAGAATGGTCAGTCCTACGCTTAAGATGATCAGGAACAAGGCGTGAGTGGGGTTCAACTGGGCGACATTATTCAGGTCAGTCATGTTTTTGATGATGATATTAGTGGGGATGGTCAGCAGGTAGGCAATACCGATTCCCAATAAGCCGGACAGGGTGCCGATGATAGTCGTCTCTGCATTAAATACCCGGGTAATATCCTTCTTCCGGGCCCCCAAGGCGCGGAGGACACCGATTTCCTTGGTCCGCTCAAGCACGGAAATATAGGTGATTATACCGATCATAATCAAGGATACCACCAGGGAAATGGAGGCGAAGGCCACCAATACCAGGGTGATCCCATTCATAATGCCGCTGGAAAGGCTTGTAACCATGGCCGCCAGATCCGTATAGACGATCATATCCTTGGTTTCTTTGCCGATGTTCCATTGGTCCAAATAATCCA
>JAQSYT010000492.1:2004-3298 GCA_029256065.1 Paenibacillaceae bacterium | reverse complement strand
TCATTTGGACTTCCGCCGGAAGCTGAAGAAAATCGCCTCGATTGAAATGGTCGGTGAGGTTGCTGTGTTTAAGTATTTCGACGGCACCAAGCTGTATATGGAAGTCAGCTAAGTCAGCTGACCCCTCTCACAAAAACAGACGCAGTGTGTTCAGCCCTGCGATGCCCAATAACCCGGCCAGACACGCCGCCCCATCACTCCGACGCCAACGGAGAGGGGCGGCGTTTGTTCGTTTTATGCCGGCCCGCCCATAACCCCGGGCATTCAAGGCAAAGGAAAGCTCCTCGGCATAGTGGAGCATGGACAGGATGAGCGGAATGAAGAAAGCCGGCAGCTGGCGCAGCTTCAGCTTCCCGGGATTGGACCCGGGTTTGCCTCGTGCAGAAGCCAGAAGCGCCATCCGCGACAGCTCTCCCGGGAGAAAGCGGATAAACCGGAACAGAAGAGAAACCGCCAGTCCGGCCGTTTCCGCTCCCCGGCGTATGCCTGGAATGCGGCGGAGCACCTCCTGCACCCCTTTCTGGATAGACAGAGGTGGTGTTAAGGCATTGAAGAGCACACCGCCCCCCAATACCGGCAGCAACGGCGTCAACCGCTTCAAGGCAACCTCCCCCTGCTCCCAGGAGTATCCCAAGCGCAGGGGAATATCCTGATTCTGGTCAATAGACAGCTGCAGTCCCGAGATGGCACACGCAATCAGGATAAAGCCGGCAAAGGGCAGCACCGGCTTAAGCCAACGCCTGGCTGGAATTCCCGCAGTGATAGCCAGCACGGCCACAGCAGCTCCGCCCAGCACGGTTACCCCCCAATTCGGGGATATGAGCAGACTCAGGCTAAATAATGCATAGAGCAGCCATTTGGCTCTGGGGTCCAGTCCGGACAACCGGTCAAACCAGGCTTTGCTCCCACCGTTCACTGAATTGGCTGGAGCTGCGGGCATTGGAGGAGGCGAAGGGGCGGATGCTGTGCCCAATCCTGACGCGGGCAAAAGAGGTGAAGCCGCCGCTTCAAGGACCTGTGCCTCCAGCTTCTCAGCCAAGGATAAAGCGATGGCTTCCTCCGAAGCGCAGGCAGCACCCGCCAGAGCCGCCAGCCGGATACAGTCCGGAATCCCCAGCCCTGCGGCTGTAAGGGGTGTTGGATCGGCGATAAGCTCCTGGGGGCTCCATTGGCCCAAGACGGCACAATCCTTTAGGAGCACTACCCTGTCAGCCAAGGGCAAAAACAGATCCAGCTCATGGGAGGCGATCACAATTCCCCCGCCTGCCCGGGCCTGCTCCGGCTTCCATGCCGC
>JAQSYT010000492.1:0-1995 GCA_029256065.1 Paenibacillaceae bacterium | reverse complement strand
CATGCCGCTAATTCGGCCGCCATGGAAGCTGCCATCACCGGATCGAGCCCTGCTGTGGGCTCGTCCAGGAGAAGCCAAGGCGGGCGGATTGCTGCCGCCGCAGCCAAGGCGGTCCGGCGTTTCTCGCCGCCGGAGAGGGTGAAGGAGGAGCGCTCCCACAGCTCCTCACGGACGCCGCAGCGGGCTGAGGCCCAAGAGAGCCGCTCCCGCCGGACCTGGCCGGGCAGCCTGCGTTTTTTGAGGCTGTACAGGATTTCGTCACGGACCGTCGGCAGGAAAAACATCTGCTCCGGGTTCTGGTACACATAGCCGGAGGTGGCAAGCAGCTCTCGGCGCTCCAGCGGAAGCAGCTCCTCCCCCTTTCTCTCGCCTATCACACCGGATTCGGATTGCCCGATCCCGGCCAGCAATTGGAGCAGCGTCGACTTCCCTGAACCGGTGCAGCCCGCCACCAAGGTAAGCTCCCCGGTGAAAAAGGAGCAGTTGAATCGTTCCTGCTGTATATACCTTTCGTTCATGACAATACCGCCTTCTCCAAAGCTTCAGGTGTCATCGGAAACCGGTCCGCCAGCAGACCTCTGGCCTTCAGCCTTTCCGCAACTGCGACGGCTAAGGGAGGAAGAAGCCCGGCTGCCCGGCATGGAGAGCCGATTTCGCCCGAGGGGGAGCCTACCCGCCCATAGAAAAACTCTTCGGAGGTACCGTCAAAAACCAGCCTCCCTCCATCCAGCGCCCAAATCCGGCCGGCATAAGCCGTCTCCTCCAGCAGCTGGGTAATATGTATCACCGTCAGACCCTTGTTTTGCAGGATCTTCAACAAATTCAACAGTCGGCGGCGGGCCTCGGGGTCCAGCATGGAGGTGGCTTCGTCGGCAATAAGTACGGCCGGCTGCGCGGCCAACGCGCCTGCAATGGCCAGCAGCTGCTTCTGCCCTCCGGACAGCCTGCTCACCGGACATGCTTCCAGCCCGGAAAGTCCGGCTCCAACCAAAGCCCCCTCCATCCGCAGCGCCATCTCCTCCGGTGGGATTCCCGCGCATTCCATGCCGAACCGGAGATCCTCCACCACCGTATCACCGATAAGCTGAGCCTCGGGGTTCTGCATAATCAGCCGGACGGAAGCACCATGGGCGGAGCGGCCGATTTCACCCGAGTAACGTCCGTCCAACCCGGCCAGCAAACGCCCCAGCACACTCTTGCCGCTGCCGTTCCTTCCGGCCACCGTCAGCCACTCCCCCTCACGGATCGCTCCAGATAACTGGTGCAGCACCGGCTCATCCCTTCCCGCCAGAAAAACGCTAACCTCCCGCAGCTCTATCAGGGTTGTTTCCATTTTTTTCACCGCCCATCTATTCAAACGCAAAAAGGCATGTTACAATGCCATCAGCTGATTGTTAACCTGACACCGCAAAATTAGGTTAACAAATCAAAGGAGGTTTGGCAATGCCCTTTTCCTTTTCTTTTTCCACCAAAGGACTTGTTTTTATGACTGCATTCAGCGCCCTGTTTGTTTTGTTCAGCTATCTGAATCTGCATCTGGGCTTTTCCCCTGTTCCCATCTCCATGGAGAATTTCGTGGTGATGCTGGCCGGCGCTATCCTCGGCCCTGTATACGGCTTTGGAAGCATCGCACTGGTCATTGCCTTGTCAGTGCTGGGGCTGCCTATCCTGGACGGCCGCGGCGGTCTGGCTCTGCTTACCGGTCCGACCGGAGGCTTCGTATGGATGTTTCCTGTTGCCGCTTTTCTGATCGGCCTGGTTTCCCGGTATGTGCGGGGCAGCCGTCTATGGACCACAGTGACCTTGATCGCCGCCGCGGAGCTGTTCGGCTCGTTATTGCTGTATGTAACCGGCGTGCCGTGGCTGGCCCATGCTGCCAACTATTCCTTCGCCAAGGCTATGGCTGCAGGCTGCTATCCCTACCTGCCCGGAGACGCCGTCAAGGCAGTGCTGGCGGGAGTGGTTGCCGCCTCTGTCCGCCAGGTGTTCCCGCTT
>JAQSYT010000224.1 GCA_029256065.1 Paenibacillaceae bacterium | reverse complement strand
AACTTATTATAATGCTTCAGGAACGCCAGCTCCACCGTGCCTACCGGGCCATTCCGCTGCTTGGCGATAATAATTTCGATGATATTCTTCTTCTCGGTTTCCTTGTCGTAGTAATCGTCCCGGTACAAGAAGGCGACAATGTCGGCATCCTGCTCGATAGAGCCGGATTCCCGGAGGTCAGACATCATCGGCCGTTTGTCCTGCCGCTGCTCTACGCCCCGGCTGAGCTGGGACAGGGCAATGACAGGCACATCCAATTCACGAGCGATCTGCTTCAGGGTCCGGGAAATTTCCGAAACCTCCTGCTGGCGGTTGTCACCCTTGCCCCGTCCGGCGATGAGCTGGAGATAGTCGATGAGGATCATCCCCAGACCCTTCTCCTTCTTCAAACGCCGGCACTTGGCCCGGATATCCGCTACCGTGACGGAAGCCGAGTCGTCGATATAAATATTAGCCTCGGACAAGGCGCCGATAGCCATGGTCAGCTTTTCCCAGTCATCGTTCTTCATGTCACCGTTCCGCAATGCATTCGCCTCAATATTGCCCTCGGCGCAGATCATCCGCTGCACCAGCTGGGCCGCGCCCATTTCCAAGGAGAAAATGGCCACGGTCTCTCTGGCCCGCACTCCGATATTCTGGGCTACATTCAAGGCAAAGGCCGTCTTCCCTACGGAAGGACGGGCGGCTACGATAATCAGGTCTGAACGTTGGAAGCCGGAGGTCATCTTGTCCAGGTCGATAAAGCCGGAGGGAATGCCGGTGGCAGTGCCCCGCTGCTGGGACAGCACCTCCACCCGGTCGAACACCTCCATCAGCACATCCCGGATGGCGATGAAGCCGCTGCCTGAGCGCCGGTTGGAGATTTCCATAATCCGCGCTTCGGCATCACTCAGGAGGGTTCCCACCTCGTCCTCGCTGGCATAGCCATCGGTGACGATATTGGTAGCCGCCCGGATCAACCGGCGGAGCATGGATTTTTCTTCGACGATCTGGCTGTAATAATCCGCGTTGGCAGCTGTCGGCACTGAATTGGCCAAGGCCGACAGATAGCTGACTCCGCCGATGTCCTCCAGCTGCTTCTTATCCTGGAGCCGTGCGGTCAGGGTGACCATATCCACCGGGTCATTGGCCTCGGCGATTTCGATCATTGCTGCATAAATATATTGATGCGCCGTGCGGTAGAAGTCCTCACTGGAAATCCGCTCCATGGCGGTAACCAGGGCGTCCCCGTCCAGGAGAATCGCTCCCAGCACCGCCATTTCGGCTTCCAGGTTTTGCGGCGGAATCCGGTCGAAGCGTATTTCTTCGTTCATGCTGGTTTCTTCCTTTCTTGCTGGGAGTCTGTCCGGCTCCCCCTTACTCCTCTACAACCTGCACCTGCAGTGTGGAGGATACCTCTGTATGCAGCTTCACCGGTACCGTGAAGCTGCCGATCATCTTGATGGGATCCTCCATCTGCATTTTCCGCTTGTCGATGGCAATGCCCTTTTGCTTTTGCAGCTCTTCGGCAATTTGCTTGGTGGTGATGGAGCCAAACAAACGCCCGCCCTCACCGGTTTTATGCTTGATGGTCAGTGTGATTTCCTTCAGCTTTTCACCCAGGTTCTTGGCATCCTGCTTCTCCTGGTCCTTCTTCTTCTGCTCAGAGGCCTTCTGCATGGCCAGACTCTTCACATTGCCGTCGGAGGCTGCAGCCGCCAGTCCTTGCTTGAACAGAAAGTTCTGTGCGTACCCTTCCGAAACCTCCTTCACTTCACCCTTCTTAGCCTGTCCCTTGACATCCTTCAAAAAAATAACCTTCATTCGAATAACCCCTCTTCCGCATCTATTTCTTTTAATACTTGCTTTAACCGTTTGGCCGCTTCCTGCACAGTAATATGATCCAGCTGCACCGCCGCATTGGTCAGATGGCCGCCGCCTCCCAGCCGCTCCATAACAATCTGCACATTGATCTGCCCGTGGGAGCGGGCGCTGATGGCGATAAGTCCGTCCTGGCGCTCGCCAATTACAAAGGAGGCCATAATATCTGTCATATTCACCAATGTATCAGCAACCTGGGCGATGAGCAACTGGGAGTATTTTTTACCCGGCTCAGTAACGGCAATAGCGATGTGATCGTAGATGATTTCCGCATGCTTGATCACCTCGGCCTTCCGCACATAAGCGTCCAGGTCCTCCTTCAGCATCCGGTGGATAATGGCTGTATCCGCCCCGTTGCGCCGCAGGAAGGACGCCGCCTCGAAGGTCCGGGCACCGGTGCGCATGGCGAAGTTCTTGGTATCCACGGCTATGCCTGCCAGAAGCACTGTGGCCTCCATCACATCCAGGGACACCCGGTCCTGGAAGTACTGCAGAAGCTCCGTCACCAGCTCGCAGGTGGAGGAGGCGTACGGCTCCATATAGATCAGCACCGCATCGCTGATAAACTCCTCACCGCGGCGGTGGTGGTCCACCACGACAATCCGGTTGGTATTCTGCACCAGCTTGGGCTCCGCCAGCAGGGATGCCTTATGGGTATCCACTACCACAATAAGCGTACGCGGTGTTTTCAGATGAAGCGCCTGATCCGGCTGGACGAAGCACTTCTTGTACTTTTCTTCCTCCGAAAGCAGCTCCAGAAGCTTATGGATGGACGGATTATCTCCCTCCAGCACCACATAACCCTCCTTGCCTGCCATCTGCACCATTTTCCACACACCAATGGCCGCGCCGATGGCATCCATATCGGGAGTTTTGTGGCCCATCACCAGCACCCGGTCGCTCTCCCGGATCAAGTCCCGCAGCGCATGGGAGATGACTCTCGCCCGTACCCGGGTCCGCTTCTCCACCGCATTGGACCGTCCACCGTAGAAGGACAGGCGCTGCCCCACCTTCAGAGCAGCCTGGTCGCCGCCGCGCCCCAGGGCAATATCCAGACTGGTTCCCGCCAGTGTCCCCAGCTCAATCAGATTGTCCGTACCTGAAGCCACACCGATGCTCAGCGTAAACGGAACCTTCATCTCCAGCGTCATATCCCGAACATCATCCAGAACGTCAAACCGGCTTTGCTCCAGCCGCTGCAAGCCCTTCTGGTCCATCATAAACAGGAACCGGTCGGATGCCGTCCGGCGCAGGAACAGCCCGTTTTTCACAGCCCATTCATTAATCTGCCCGGTAATCTTGGCCACCGTAAGCGTCCGAAGCTGGTCATCCATTCCCTGGGTAGCCTCATCCAGATTATCCAGCAGAATCAGGCCGATGGCCGGCCGGCTCTCCGCCAGCTTCCGGGTCAGCTCCGTTTGCAGGGTGACATCGTGGATGTACAGCAGCCGTTCCTCTGGCTTGACGGTAACAGAATACACCGTCTTATCCAGCTGGAGCTCCAGCACCGTCTCCTTTTCCTTGCGGTTCTTCAGCTGAGGCCACAGCTCCAGCAGAGATTGGCCGATCACCGTTTCCTTACCGGTCATCTTGGCCACGAAGGGATTATGCCACTCAATGACCTTCTCCTCGTCATACAGGACGATGCCGATGGGCAGCTCATGAATGACCTCATGGCTGGCCCGCTTCACCCGGTGGGACAAGGTGCCCACGTAAGCATGAAGCTCCTTCTCGAAGGTGCTCTCCGCCAGGAGCGAATAATAAATGGCCAGCCCCACCAATAAGAGAGCCACCAATCCGAACAACCAATAGTAAAAAAACAATGCCCCCGAAAGGGCCAGCATCAATATGTAAGACCAGACGGTATGTCCTCCATACCAGCGTTTGCGCATTAATTTGGGCATCTTCACCCTCTCCTTTATCAGGCGATCAGCCGCCGGCGATTCGTTTCCGCATCGGGGTGAGCACATCCAGCAGGCCGATGACACAGTAGAGGTATATGAGGAGAGGCGGGAATAACACCACCATTACAATAGAAAAGACGGGAAGCGCCACACTCTTCTTTTTGGCATGGGCGAAAAAGAAGAAGAAGCTGATAGCCTGCACCGTAAAAGCGATGCTCAGGATGGGAAGCAGATTCCACACTACCATGGAAATGAAGGTATTGGACTCAATGCTGATGAACATATCGGCAATGGTGACGATCACCAGATACAAAGCCATAGAGCGGGGAAGCATCCATTCCCGGACCGGCTTCAGACCGGGTACCATGACATTATTCTTGCGGAGAATCCAGCGGCCTACGGCGTGACCGATAAAGGTATAGAATACTGCCGTCACGATGAGCAGAAGCGGGATAATCTGCAGGAAATAATGGATGGTGGCATTCAGCGCCGCCTGATTCACGGAATTGCGAAGGACCTCCGGCAGGCTGTCGACACCGCTTTGGATGAATTCACGGACCTTTTCAATGGGGTCAAGACCGGCCGCATAGGTGATCAAAAGCCCCAGCAGCATCTGCGCCAGCAGGGTGACCGTACCGCCTACAATCGCAGAGCGGGCCGGCAGCTTCTTCCTGTACATAATGCCCATAACGATGGATGGAGCCAAGAAAAACACAGAAACCGAAACCGGAAACAAGCCCAAATACCCGGTGACCGCCCCCACTGCGGCAAGGCTGATGGCGTAAAACAGCGCCGCCTTCTTCCACTCCAGCTTGGTGAACAGCGCCAAAGCGGGAACCAGCACGAAGTTAATGGTAATGACGACCAGCGGGGTAATAAAGGACAGGAGCATCAAGGCATTAATGATGCACCAGATCAGAGCAAAGGAACGGCCTTTGGACAATGAGATTCACCTCATGTTGAATAGTTGTTCACGAAAAAACGTATCACCGTTCATTATAGCACAGATTTGCTCCGGTTTCTTGGAATCTCCTTTTGCTGCAAACAGGGCATTTCCAACGGATTTCCGCTTCCGGAGGGAGGGTTTTTCTAAAGCGATTCTTTCCCTTGACGGGGAAATTCCCCGGTGCTATGATTTCCACTCGTTCTTTTTTCCAAGAAGATGGGAGGCGAGAGTTTGATCCACGTTGAAGGCATATCCAAAACCTTTTTGGTTCCCAAGCGCAAGGCTGGTTTCGGCCATTCCATGAAAGCGCTGTTCCACCGGGAATACAACCATGTGAAGGCGCTGCAGGACATTTCCTTTCATATTAACCCGGGGGAAATCGTAGGCTATATCGGACCCAACGGGGCCGGCAAGTCCACCACTATTAAGGTCATGAGCGGCATTCTGGTGCCCGATGAGGGCAACTGCAGCATTATGGGGCACACCCCCTGGAAGGAACGGACCCGGTATGTGCAGCGGATCGGCGTGGTTTTCGGCCAGCGCTCCCAGCTGTGGTGGGATGTGCCGGTGGAGGAATCCTTTGAGCTGCTGAAGGAGATTTACAAGATTCCAGCCGGCCTTTACCGCCAGAACAAGGACATGCTCACGGACAGCCTGGACCTGGGCGCCCTGCTGCAAACCCCGGTGCGGAGCCTTAGCCTGGGCCAGCGGATGCGCTGCGAGATCGCCGCCTCTCTCCTCCACGGGCCGGAGCTGCTATTCCTGGACGAGCCTACCATTGGGCTGGATGCGGTCTCCAAGCTGGCTGTCCGCCGGTTCATCCAGACTCTTAACCGTGAAAAAGGCGTTACCGTCATTTTGACCACCCATGATATGAGTGATATTGAAGCTCTGGCCAGCCGCCTTCTGCTCATCGGCAAGGGCAAGCTGCTGTATGACGGCAGCTTGACGGACCTGCGGAGCCGGTACAGCCTGCAGCGGACCATCACCGTCCTGTTCAAGGAACGGGCGGACGTCCTAGAGGTGCCGGGCGCAGCGCTCTCCTCCTGGTCCCCGGAGCGGGCTGTATACACAGTAGAAGAGGCGGATGCCAATATGTCCGGCATTATCACCTATCTGGCCTCCCGGCTGGAGATTCTCGATGTGACGGTGGACGCCCAGCCCATTGACGATCTGATTATTTCCTTATATAAGGAGTACCAAATATGAGAGCCTATCAAGCCGTGTTTAAGCTCCGGCTCTCCTTGGGACTGCAATACCGCGCCGCTGCCCTGGCAGGTCTCGCCACCCAGTTCTTCTGGGGCTTGATGAGCATCATGGTGTATGATGCCTTCTACAGCCATACCTCAACGGTGCCCGCCATGAGCTTTGAGCAGGTGGTCACCTACATCTGGCTCCAGCAGGCCTTTCTTACCTTCGTGATGCTCTGGTTCCGGGATCCTGAGCTGTTCGGCATGATCACCAGCGGCAATATTGCCTATGAGCTGTGCCGGCCCTGCGGGATTTACGGCTTCTGGTACGCCAAGCTGGTAGCCCAGCGCCTGTCCGCCGCCATGCTCCGCTGCCTGCCCATTCTGCTGGTAGCCTGTGTTCTGCCCGGACGCTACCGGCTGTCCCTGCCCGCCAATACCGGCGCCACCCTCTTCTTCGTAATTACCCTGCTTCTCGGCCTGCTGGTCCTTGTGGCCATTTCCATGCTCATCTATATCTCAGTGTTCTATACCATGTCTCCCACCGGCTCCGTTATGCTCATGGCGATCCTCGGAGAGTTTTTCTCCGGCATGATCATTCCCATTCCGCTCATGCCCTCCTGGCTTCAGCAGATTGCCTATGCATTGCCGTTCCGGCTATCCGCCGACTTTCCGTACCGGGTCTACTCCGGGCATATTCCCTGGCAGGATGCAGTGCCGGGAGCAGGCGTCCAGCTCTTGTGGCTGGCTGTGCTGGCCGGCTTCGGTTACCTGTGGCTGAACCGGGCTTTACAACGGGTCATCATCCAAGGAGGCTGATATCCTATGAAGCTCTATGGCAAATATATGATGATGCTGCTGAAGGGCCAGATGGAGTACCGGACTTCGTTTCTGCTGCTGTCCGTAGGCCAGTTTTTTGTCCCCTTCTTCATTTTTGCCGGTATGTATTTTCTGTTCCAGCAGTTTGGACAGATACGGGGCTGGACCTTCTATGAATCCGCTCTATGCTTTGCCGTCATTCACATGGCCTTTTCCATCAGTGAATGCTTCGCCCGGGGCTTCGACAACTTCTCCAGCCTGGTCGTCTCCGGGGATTTCGACCGGATTCTGCTGCGCCCCCGGACCACGGTGCTTCAGGTGCTGGGCTCCCGCTTCGAGTTCTCCCGGATCGGCCGTCTGGTCCAGAGCCTGGCCGTGCTGGTATGGGCAGTCTGGAAGCTGCCTGTGGATTGGACCTGGCTGAAATCCGGCGTGCTGGTGCTTATGGTGGCAAGCGGCATCAGCATCTTCACCGGCATCTTCATTCTGGCTGCAACCCTATGCTTCTGGACCATCCAGGGGCTGGAGATCGCTAATATCTTCACGGACGGAGGACGGGAGCTGGCCCAGTATCCCATCAATATCTATCAAAAATGGGCCGCCCGCTTCTTCACCTTCATCATTCCCTTCGGCTGCTCCAATTATCTTCCACTCTTGTACCTGCTGGACCGAACGAGTGGAGGCCATCCTGCCCTCTACGCCTTGGCGCCCTTGGCAGGCTTCCTGTTTCTCCTGCCCTGTCTCTTGGTCTGGAGGTTCGGTGTCAGGCATTACCGTTCAACCGGTTCATAATTCCCTTGTCCAAAAATGCAAAAACCCCGGATCCTCCCCAAGCTGCGGGTAGGTCCGGGGTTTAGCTTTTAACGGAGCATGTTCCGGTAGATGCCGGGTGCCGAATCCGGGATGGGGATAGCCCCCACTTCCTTCTCATAGAAGGCCGTTGGTCCGGCGCTGCCGATAATGGCATAGGCATAGCCTTCTGCTTTCATGGCATGGAGAGCCGCCAGCAGGAGCCCTTTGCCGATACCCTTGCCCCTGTAATCGGGGTTTACACCGGTAGGCCCGAAGAAATCCTTGGCTGTGGCTTCATAACAAGCAAACCCCACCATCTCCGTCTTTCCTCCGCTCACTTCCTGGGCAATGAAGCAGCTGACGGGCAACCGGCTGTAAGCCGCCTCCAGCTCACTCCGCCAATGCCGCTGGAAGGTGCGCTCCACCCATTCCGCAGCCAGATGCTTCTCCGGCGGCAGCCCCCGGCGGATCACAATTCCCTGCTCCTCCAGCTTGCTCTGCACAGGTGCAAGGTCAGGCAATTCATACAGCTTCACCAACATATCCGGCATCCTCGACACTCTCCCTTGTCTGTAATGAACAAAAAACACCAACCCCCAAAGGAGGCTGGTGCTGGCATCCAACACTTATTCTGTGGTGTACGGAAGCAATGCAACAGTACGGGAACGCTTGATCGCAGTGGTCAAAGCGCGTTGATACTTCGCAGAAGTACCAGTTACACGGCGGGGCAGAATCTTGCCGCGTTCGCTGATAAACTTGCGAAGGGTATCAATATCCTTATAGTCAATGTGAGTGATCTTGTTCACAGTGAAATAGCACACCTTACGGCGCTTGTTACGGCCTTTGCCGCCACGGGAAAACTTCCGCTCGCCGCGGTCTTCGCCGCCTTCGTTACGCTTGAAGCTCATCTTGGTTCATTCCTTTCGGATTAGAATGGCAAATCATCATCGGAAATGTCAATCGGCTTTCCGTCGTCTGAGAATGGGTCCGCGTTGCCGCCCCGGTTTCCTCCGCCGCCACTATTGCCGTAGTTGCCGCCGCTGTTGTTATTGGAGCCGCCGCCTCCACCGCTATAGCCGCCGCCGGACCGATTACCTCCGTTGCCACCGCTATTTCCTCCGCCTTGATAGTCCTCCCGCGGTGCTCCGCCTTCGCCGCGGTTCGCTGATTCCAGGAACCGGACATTGTCGGCAACAACCTCGGTGACATACACCTTGCGTCCTTCGTTATTCTCGTAGTTGCGCACCTGAATGCGCCCTTCTACTGCCGCCAGCCGTCCCTTGCGCAAATAATTGGCACAG
>JAQSYT010000223.1 GCA_029256065.1 Paenibacillaceae bacterium | reverse complement strand
CCCTTCAATGGGATTTTTTTGAACATCATCTATTTAAATAAATTGGATTTTTTTTTAAAATGAGACTTTTTTGCTTGTATCAAATTCAACTTTCGAAGAACTAATTATGGATATCGGAATTGTCCGGGTAGTTACCATTCAAACATGAAGTAGCCCAAACTGAACAGGCAACCATAGCCTTTGGTTAGAGGTTCAATTCAACTGTGTATAATACTGATCACTTTAGGTTTTGAGCAACTGTGGTATTTGCTTAATGTACCTGAAGCAAAAATATTCCAGCTTACCTATTCTAAGCCGCGGGAATCTTACTCACCAAAATCAGTTAAGCCAGATTGTTGAAAGTGTGGGGATCTTTCGAGATACCTTCTTTTGACAAGGAGAATTTCCGCCTGTTTCATCCCTGTAAGAGCGCTTCGCAAGCCTTGCACTTTCTTGCAGAGGCTCAAAAAGGCGGATTTTGCCCAAAACAAGAATCTCCGATTGTTGTCAGACAGCAGCTTGGGACATAATCAGGGCATAACCGCTCTAGAAAAAGCGATAGACAACCCGGAGGTGATGGGGAGTGGAGCAGACAGCTGCGGATGAGTTGACTGTTGTACCGAGTACCCGGAAGAGCAAGTGGAATTTGTTCAGTAAAAGATTGAGACGGGACAAGTGGCTGTACCTATTGATTACACCCGGCTTGCTCTACTTCATCATCTTTAAGTACGTGCCCCTGTGGGGCATTATGCTGGCCTTTAAGAATTATCAGCCCTTCCTCGGATTTTTCAAGAGTGACTGGGTAGGCCTCGATCACTTCACCATGTTCTTCCAGAATATCGAGTTCGGTATGCTGCTGCGCAATACCCTGGTCTTATCCTTATACAGTCTTGTCTTTTCCTTTCCCGCTCCGATCCTGCTGGCGCTTCTGCTGAATGAAGTCAGGCTATCCTGGTACAAACGGTCTGTGCAGACCCTGGTGTATGTGCCCCACTTTATCTCTATGGTTATTGTGGCGAGCTTGACATATATCCTCTTAACCACGGAAGGCGGAACCATTAACGAATTCATCTTCCAATTAACGGGTGAAAAAATATCCTTCCTCACTGATCCCGATTGGTTCAGACCGCTGATTATTATCCAGACCATCTGGAAGGAATGCGGCTGGGGCACGGTTATCTTCCTGGCGGCATTGGCCGGCGTGGATGTGGAGCAGTATGAAGCGGCGATTATGGACGGGGCTAACCGCTGGAAGCAAACCTGGCATATTACCCTGCCGTCCATCCGCAGCACCATCGTCATCCTGCTGATCCTGCGGATGGGGAATATTCTCGATAACGGCTTTGAACAAATTTACCTGATGATGAATGCGCTTAACCGCGAGGTGGCAGAGGTATTCGATACCTACGTCTATACCATGGGTATTACCCAAGGCGCATTCAGCTACAGTACGGCAGTCGGCCTCTTCAAGTCCGTCATCGGCGTCACGCTGGTGCTGGGAAGCAACTGGCTGGCCAAAAAATTCGGGCAGTCCGGACTTTATTAAGGGGGGGATGAAGAGATGGCCAAGCAATACAAAACGGTCGGCGGAACGGTCTTCGATATATCCAACTACCTCTTTTTGGGGGCAGCCGGGATCCTCGCCATTCTGCCGTTCCTGATCATTATCGCGGGCTCCTTCGCATCTGATGCGGAGATCACGAAACGGGCCGTATTCCTGATACCGGAGACCTTCACCTTAAACGCATACAAGTTTATCTTCTCTACGGATTCCATTATGAGAAGTATCGGGGTTTCCGTCTATATCACCGTAGTCGGCACCATCGTCAACCTGTTCTTCACCATAACCATGGCGTATCCTCTGGCGCGGCGCAGCCTGATGGGACGCAACATATTCCTGAACATGGTTATCTTCACGATGCTGTTCGGCGGCGGGATGATTCCCACCTACCTGGTTATCCGGGAGCTGAATTTGCTGGATACGTACAATGCCCTGATTTTCCCCGGTGCCATCAGCGCCTTCAACCTGATTATCGTGAAGAACTTCTTCCAGGAGCTGCCGCCTGAAATTGAGGAAGCAGCCCGGATTGACGGCTGCCAGGAGCTGAGTCTTCTGTGGAGGATTGTCCTGCCCCTGTCCATGCCGGTCATCGCCACCTTTACTCTGTTCTACGCGGTGGGCCACTGGAACAACTTCTTCTCGGCCTTGCTGTACATTAATGATCCGGCCAAATGGCCCCTGCAGGTTATGCTCCGCCAGATCGTTATGCTGTCACAGGCGGCCGGGGACTTGAACTCCATGGACCCGAACTTTGTGAAGCCTCCGGAGCAGTCTATTAAGATGGCGGTAATTGTAGTAGGTACGGTTCCCATCCTGTGCGTGTATCCGTTCCTGCAGAAGCATTTTGCCAAAGGCGTTATGATCGGCTCTGTGAAGGGATAATCCCATGCGGAAGCAAATGGCGGATGGCAGCCTGAATGCCATCTGCCTCCCATAATGACGAATTTCTCCATCTGGAGTTATTCCATACATGATTAAGCACCTACACATGTTTGACCATTACAAGGAGGGTACAAAATGAAAAGAAAAGCAAGCAGAATGAAACGTTTTGTTGCAGTTGTCTCGGTGGGTACCATTGCTGCCGGATCACTGGCAGGCTGTGGCGGCAGCGATAATGAAAAAGCGTCCTCCCCTTCCGCAGCCGCAACGGCAGCAGCCTCATCGGCGCCTGCCAGTGTAGCACCTACCCAGCAGCCGCCTCTTGAGCTGACCATTATGCTGCCTATCTTCAAAACCAACTTCCCTAAGGATGACAGCCCTGTAGCTGCAGAGCTGGAGAAGAAAACCAATACCAATATCCACTTCGAATGGGTACCCAACGCATCCTATAATGACAAATTCAATATCACCCTGGCATCCGGCAAGCTGCCTACCCTTATTGCTGTCTTGGGCGACAAGTCCTCCAGCTTCGTCAATGCTGTCCGTTCCGGCGCCTTCTGGGAAGTCGGACCTTATCTGAAGGACTACAAAAACTTGTCCGGCGCCAACCCCACCGTATTGAACAACAGCTCCATTGACGGCAAGGTCTATGGCGTATACCGCGGCCGCGATCTGGGCCGTAACGGCTACTACTACCGCAAGGACTGGTTGGACGCTGTTGGACTGCAGGAGCCGAAAACCATTGACGATTTCTACAATATGTTGAAAGCGTTTAAGGAAAAGGACCCGGACAAAAACGGCAAAGCCGATACCTATGGCATGATCCTGGTAAAATGGACCGGCGGCTGGGCCAGCGGCTTCGATACCATCAAGCTGTGGTTTGGCGCTCCCAACAAATGGGGTCTGAAGGACGGCAAGCTGGTTCCCGAGCATCAATATGAGGAATATATCGAAGGCTTGAAATTCATGAAGAAGCTGTACGATGAGAAGCTCATCAATACCGACTTCGCCGTATTCGACAGCGCCAAGTGGGTTGACCCTATGGTCAACAACCAAGCCGGCGTAATTGTAGACGTAATCGACGGCGGCGCCCGTGCCGACGACAAGATCCATGCCGCACTGGTTAAGGAAGGCAAGGACAATCCGAATATCCATTACGTGGATGTGTCCAGCGGTGTTGTCGGCAAGGACGGCAAGCTTCGCACGCTGCCTACCGCAGGCTACTCCGGTATGATGTCCATTCCGAAGTCCACTGTGAAGACGGAGGCTGAGCTGAAGCGTGTTCTGACCTTCCTGGACAAGATCAATGATTCGGAAATTCAAACTCTGTTGGGCTCCGGCTTGGAAGGCAAGCACTATACCCTGGATGCCGAAAAAAATGTAACTGCCAGCAAGGATACCGTTCTGCTGGAATCCGAAGTGGAAGGCCTGAACCAAATGCTCAGCTTCCTGCCTTCCAGCAGCGCTCTCTCCGTGAAGCAAACCGAGCTCCGGAAGAAGCAAGTAGCTTTGATCAAGAAGAATGAGGAGTTTGTTGTAGCCAACCCTGCGGCTCCTTTGATCTCTGATGTATACAACCAAAAGGGACCTCAATTGGAGAACATCATCAATGATGCCCGCATCAAGTTCATCGTTGGTCAAATCGACGAAGCCGGCATGCGCGCTGCGTTTGATACCTGGAAGAAATCCGGCGGCGACGACCTGGTGAAGGAAATAAACGAGCTGTACACTGCAGCCCAAAAGAAATAAGCTTTATGGAAAGTCAGGGATAACCGCAGGAAAGGGGGATGTGCGAGCTGCACATCCCCTCCTGCTTTTTATCCGGCTATTCTATTCTCCGGCATCCTCAGCTTTGCCGCGGCTGAACTCCTTATATTGGGTTGGATTCATCCCTTCCAGCTTCTTAAAGATCCGGTGGAAGTTGCTGTGCTGGAAGCCCGAAAGCTCCGCTACATCAGTAATCAGAAGATCCGTATCCCGCAGAAGCTCCTTGGCCTTATCCATCCGGACCTCCATCAGATAATCCGTAAAATGTCTGCCCGTGATCTGCTTGAAGGATCTGCTCAGAAAGAACAGCGTGGTGCCCGTCTCCTCCGCACAGCTTTCCGGCGAAATATCCTTCATGTAATACTGCCGGATATACTGCACGGCATCCTCGGCAACCTTCTTTACCTGCACGTCCGTCCGCTGCAAAATTTCCTGCAGATACGGCTCCACAATTTTCTCCCGGAACCATTCCAGAATTAACCGGGGCTCCCGAATCTGGGACAGGCATTCATACATATTAACTCCCTTGAACAAACGGTTAGGATGAATTCCCGACATCATCACCGCGTGCTGGATGCTTCCCAGCAGATGCAGCATGCCCAGCTGCACCTCGATTTCCTTCACCCCATCAATCGTAAGCGCTGCCAGAAATGACTCTAGCAATTGATTCGCAAGTCCCTCCTGCCCGGTCTGCAAAGCCTGGAGCAGCTCCCGTTCCAGCGCCAGCGGATATTGGAGCTCTTCTTCCGCCGGAGCATTCGTTTGCTCCTCCATGCTGATGATCTGATTCTCGCTGGAGAAATTGCGGAATGCCGCCAGCTGCCGTGCTCCCTCGAAGGCAGCGGGAATTTCGGTAAGCCAACCGACTGGCCGGCTGATGACCATGGTCACGTTCATTTTCAGCACCTGGTTAAACGCCTGGGTCAGCTCCTCCGAAAAAGCCTGAAGCTTGCCGTACAGCGGCTCATGATTAGGAGCAATAACAAGCAGTGCAGCCTTCAAATTATGAAAGTTGATGGTATTATGCTGTTCGAAGTGAAGCCCTGCCAGCTCGCTGATAATGTTCACTGCCGCAAAGGTTGCCAATCCCTCATCGCCGAACTTAAACTTCCCCTCATGGTTCGTGATTCCCGTCAGTTGAACATAGACTACAACAAAAGCCTTGCCGCTTACCTCCCACTTGAAGCTTTCCATCCGGCGCTTCAGATCTTCCTCCGAATATGCGTAATAATAGCCCTGGATCAGCTGGCGCAAAAAGCTCTCCTTAACATGCGGCAGCTGCCCGGATAGCCGGCTCCGCATCTCATGGCTTTGTTCATGGAGCAGGCTCCACCGCTTTTCGATAACGGCAAATTCATCCTCCTTATTGTATGAGGCTGGCTGGCCTCCCGACAAATGCCGGGCCAGGCGCTTCACAGGGGAAAAAATCCGGCGGGAAGCAAACCAGGACAGCAGCCCTGCAAGAGCCAGAGAGACAATACTGAGCATGAAGATAAGCTTCGAGATAAACAGGACGGGCAGGGTAATGCTGGGGACCGGAGAAGCCGAAACATAGGTCCAGTTGGATGCGATACGGCTGAAGGTCCCGTAGGATACCGTGTAGGTGACACCCTGCCAATCGTAGAAGAAGGACCTCTTGGACGGCTGCTCCCCGATTTTTTCCCGTAGAGCCTCCACTAAGGGCGCTTCCGCTCCTGCACCGCTTGCCGAAAAATAAAGGTTGCCCGTATCCTGAATAAGGAAGCTTTCCTCTTCGTTATAGGGCATCAGTGACTTGAGCATGCTGGAGATTTTGTCCGAATCCAGCCGCAGCAATAGCGCCCCGAAGGGTTCGGTGCTGCCTCCCGGAATATGCTGCACCAGGGTAATATCCTTCACATTCGGATGATCGGGGTCAAAGGACCACTGGGTCCAGTAGGAAAGCTTATCGGTCAAGAGCAGATCCTGGTATATCCGTTTAAACTTCTCACTGTCAATAGGGGAATACTGGGGATCAAAAAGAACAGCGGACGGCTTCACCAGACAAAGCTCAACCCGCTTGGTCAGGGTGTTGGAGCCCTCCATAACCAGTAAAGTTTGGGTAATATCCTTCACCCGGTCATAATTCCTGTGGAAATCCACTTCCTCCAGGGTGTAATCAAACTGATTGTCGGAAGCCCAGTGGGACATCATCACTTCCAGATTGGTCAGCTGCTGGTCAATATTGCGCGCACCCTGTTCAATCTGCAGCTGATGGAGATTGAGCAGCTCGCTTTCCAGACGGCTGCCCCCCATCCAATACACCAATGCGGCAATAATAAAGCCGGGGATACTGGAAATGGTGAGTATGATCGCTAAACTCTTCTTATAATGATGCTTCAATGAGCTTCACCACTGTCCTTAGGGTGGGGGACAAGCTTCTTTATAGATTCATTGTATAGTCTTCCGAAACACCAAACAACCTGACAATATTAAATTTTGCGCAAAAAAATGAAGCGTTTTCTCCATCACCAGTTTACTTGCGGATAAGAACATTCTACAATGCTAGTAATACTATTCCAAGGAGCTTTGGCTAATATTTGCTGGAAGAACATTTTAGATCCGCAGGAGGAACTCACCGATGAGATTTGGAAAAAGGTTTTTGAGCATGCTGCTAGTTCTATTGATTGCAGTACCGGTTTTTTTTATTGCTGAGCCACAAGCTGACGCGGCATCTTATTCCTCGTACTGGTATCCGCAGGGAAAGGTTGGATTAAAAAAACCAACCATTGTGTTTGAATTTATGTCAAGCGACATTTCGCCAGATATTAAAAGCTATACCATGAAAATCGATAAGGTGAAGGTGGATGCCCAGTGGAGCTTGGGCAGAATGGTCCTGTCTTATACGCCGGCCGAGGATTTGCAGCCGGGTGAGCATACCGTGGATATTGTATTGGAGCTTAAGGATACCGACTATTTGCCGCTTGAGAAAAGCTGGACATTCCGGGTTGACGAAAAAGCAGTTTCTGATCCGCCTTCAACACCTACGCCCGAGCAAGCCGAAGGCATCAAGGCGATCAATGATTACAGAACGGTGCATGGATTAAAACCCCTTGCCTTCAATAAGAATCTGACCTATGCGGCAAAGCTCCACGCCCAATATCTGGAGACCAACAAGGTCGGTGAAACAGACGCCTCCATGCACGAGGAAAACAGCAAATTGCCCGGCTATATCGGAAGTAATCTGTTTGAGCGGGGGATGTATGCGGGGTATAACAGTAATTTCTCAGAGGACGTATCCTTCAGTGGAAGCGCCAAAGCCTCTATTACACAGGCAATCGATGGACTTTTCGATGCTCCTTATCACCGGATGCCGTTCCTGACGCTGGATGCGGTAGAAATCGGCTTAGCCAAGGAAGGCCATTATACGGTCATTGAATTTGGATTAACCAATGAATGGGATTCCCAATTAGTCGTTTCTCCGGCTCCCGGCGATCTCTATGTACCGGTTGGTTTTGATGGTTATGAGGTTCCGGACCCGATACGCAACCATTCCGGTACGAAGTACCCTGTTGGTTATCCGATTATGGCCCAGCTGTCCGGAAGATTCGTAAGAGATGTGCAATTAATCGAATCCAATCTGACGGACAGCACCGGCAAGCAGTTGGACCTATTATTGAATACACCGGCCGATGATGACCATCTGCGGAACGAGGTTATGCTCATTCCGGTCAAGCCGCTCGCTCCGGATACGGTTTACACCGCTTATGTGAAATTGTCCGTTATTGAAGACAACAAGCCCAAAATCTATGAAAAAAAGTGGAATTTCCGTACAGAGCCGCTGGATGTGATGGGCAAAACGAAGCTGCACAAGGATTCCGCCGCGTACTTGAAGAAAATGAATCCAACCGGCGAGCTGAAGCATGTGGTCTCCTTCGGACTGACAGGCGATAGCTTCATCCTGGATGATATCCGGGTGCCCATGAAGCAGGAGCCTATCATTAAAGACGGCAGCTCTTATCTTTGGATAAGAGATTTAGCGAAGGCACTGGGAGCTTCCGTAGCATGGGATGATGAACAGAAGGCAGCCATCTACACTAAACAAGACAGAATCGTCACCCTCTACACCACCAAGAATGCATACGCCTTGAATGGTGTTGAAATTGCGACAGATTCCCCAGCAGTCCTGGACAATGATACAACGATCATTCCGGTGAGGCTCCTATCTGAGGTGCTTGGCGCTAAGGTAGATTATGTGGACACAGCACGGATGGTTATCATTAGCTACTGACCGCATAAATAAACGCACAAAAAAAACAGCTCCTGCAGGGAATCATTCCCTGGCAAGAGCTGTTTTTCTATTAATTTACGCTCACATAAGTTGTAGCCTGTTGGCCATTGAACAGGATGGCGTTCAGCTCAAAGGAGGTAACAGTCCCGGTCAAGGTGACGGTTCCGTCTTGGCCGACGGAAACACTGCCGCCTTCCACCGAGGTCACGGTAAACAAGGTTCCCAGAGCAAAGTTGTATCTCTTAATTTCGCCCTTCTCGTATTTATTGCCGTAGTTGTCCGTAACGGTCAGTCCCATGGCTTCATATGCATCAAAGTGGCTAGAATCCGCAAGCTTATGCTGGTAAGTCGTGTTTTCCAATTTAACGGATGCGGCGGCCAGATGTGTATCCTTCACGGTGACAGTGGTTTGGATCATTGATGTATCCCCGTTCACCGACTGAAAGACAAGGGTGAGCGTGGCTGTTCCAGCTTTGAGGCCAAGGGCATATCCCCGATGGTCTGCAGATACTCCTGTTTT
>JAQSYT010000222.1 GCA_029256065.1 Paenibacillaceae bacterium | reverse complement strand
TTCAGTGCCTTGGCGGCAATATCCGTCCGGTAATGGGCGCCTTCGAAGCCGATTTTGCGCACCTCAGCGTAGACGTTTTCCCGGGCTTCGGCAATGTCCTTGCCCATTCCCACCACATTCAGCACCCGGCCTCCGGCAGTGACAATTTCCCCGTTGGAGCCTAATGCTGTTCCCGCATGGAACACCATAGCCTCAGGGCTTACCTGATCCAAACCGTTAATGGTCAGCCCGGTAGGATAGGAGCCCGGATAGCCGGGGGATGCCAGCACCACACAAACGGCAGCATCATCGGTCCATTCGATCTCCAATTGGTCCAGAGTGCCGTCCAGGGTGGCCAGCATAATATCCACCAAATCGGTTTTCAGCTTGGGCAGCAGGACCTGAGTTTCCGGGTCGCCGAAGCGGGCGTTGAACTCGATGGTTTTGACACCTTTAGCGGTGAGCATCAGCCCGGCATAGAGGATGCCCTTAAAGGGGCGGCCTTCCTTGACCAAGGCATCTGCCATGGGCTGTACGATGGTAGCCAATGCTTCCTCCACCACCGATTGGGGAATATGGGGCAGGGGCGAATAGGTGCCCATTCCGCCTGTGTTGGGGCCTTGATCATTATCGAAGACCTGCTTATGGTCCTGGGAAGGAGCCATCGGCTTCACCGTGGTGCCGTCCACGAAGGACAACAGGGACATTTCCTGTCCCTCCAGGAATTCCTCGATGACCACACTGCTGCCGGAAGCGCCGAACACCTTGTCCAGCAGGATGCTCTTCAAGGCATCCTCCGCTTCCTCCACGGTCCTTGCCACAATAACACCCTTGCCTGCGGCCAGTCCGTCGGCCTTGACCACAATAGGCGCACCCTGGGCACGCACATAGGCCACAGCCTTGTCGTAGCTGGTGAAGCTGGCGTAAGCGGCCGTAGGAATGCCGTATTGGATCATCAGCTGCTTGGTGAACACCTTGCTGCCTTCGATGAGGGCGGCATTTTGGCGGGGACCGTAGGCGGTGATGCCCTTCCCCTCCAGATGGTCCACCAGTCCGGCAACGAGGGGATCGTCGGGGGCCACCATAACCAGATCAATCTTGTTTTCCAAAGCAAAGGTGCTGAGCTTCTCAAACTCCAGCTCCCGGATCGGCACACATTCCGCCAGGGAGGCGATGCCACCGTTGCCCGGAGCGCAGTACAGCTTGGATACCTTGGGGCTTTTGGCGAGAGCCCACAGAATGGCATGCTCCCGGCCGCCTTTTCCAATGACTAAAATCCGCATGTTCTCGACTCCTTATTGCTCCTTATTAATGATAACAAGTCCGGTTTCGCCGCTGTTCTTCCGGATGGTTTTGACCAGAAGGGAAATGCGGTTGTCCGTGTTCAAAAGGCTCCAGTAGGTGTTGGCGATGGTTTCCGCGTCACCGCGGAGGGGCACCAGCCGGGGCTCGCCTGTGAAGGAGGGAAGCGGGCTGCCGTCGCCTTCGTAGGTATGAATGCAATGGCCGAAGCCGGGCAGCGCTTTTTCGTAGGTGTAGGTATGGCGCAGGGTTTGGTCCTCGGTATTGCCGGCGGACTTCAGGATGGACAGCTTGTAGGCAAACTGGCTGTCCGCCAGATCCACCAGCCCGCTGATCCGCGGGGTGAAGTTGGGGCCGTCCGGCTCGTAGGTCCGGGTGGCCAACGCACCCTCGAAGCTGCCGACCTGCTGAAGCGCCTCGTGGATGGTGTCCGTCTGGTCGCCGTTGGTGACGATATGGGCGCCGCCCAGGTGCTTCAGCGGGTAATAGATAATCAGCGACGGGTCCGTCAGCTTGGCGGGGTCTTGGGCTTCCGTCCGCAGGAAGCCGTTGTCCTCGGCAATAAACACCCGGTTACGGCTATTTTCGCTGCGGCCCATAATCCAGTACACCTGGACAAGCTGCTCCCCGTCCTCGGACAAACCGATGATAATGCCCCGTCCAGGGTAGGCGTTGTTCTTGAGCTCATTCAGATAAGCATCCGCAAGCGCAGCTCTGTTGGTGTTGGTCGTCATGCCTGGTACCTCCTTCTCAAAAATTCCTTGCGCCGGTTTCCGGCGGTACGGGAGCCGGCGGCGTTCCACTACCTTTACTCCAGCAGCCGTCCGGCAACGTTACAAAGCTCGCATGGTGCTTCACCCAAGCGGCTAACGGAACTCAGCGACTCTTACACGCGTTTGTGGACTAACTCAGCACTGTAACGGAACTCAGCGACCCTTACAGGCCTAATTTTACTCTAAACTGCCCGTTCTCCCCCGTTAAGCGCCTCTCAGTTCCGTTACATTTTCCACCATGCCTTTTTTAGTCTCTAAGCGCTTCTCAGTTCCGTTAGAGCTCGACCATCCCCTACAAGCTTGATCATCCCCGCCACACGGATTTCACGACACCATCAATGGTGGAACAAACGGACGCCGGAGTAGGCCATGACCATGCCATAATCATTGGCAGCCTGAACCACTTCCTCATCCCGCACGGAGCTGCCGGCTTGGGCCACATACTTGACGCCGCTGCGGCTAGCCCGGTCCAGGTTGTCCCGGAAGGGCAGGAACGCGTCAGAGCCGTAGGACACGCCGGTGAGCTTGCTCAGCCAGGCCCGTTTCTCCTCACGGGTCAGCTTCGCCGGAACCTCAGCGAACGCTGCTTCCCATGCCGCCTGCTCCACGGTGGTCAGCTCTTCCTCCAGCCACAGATCGATGGCGTTGTTCTGCTCGGCACGGGAGAGGCCCGGGCGGAACGCCATGGACAGCGCCGCCGGATGCTGGCGCAGGAACCAGCGGTCGGCCTTGTCTCCGGCCAGACGGGTGCAGTGAATCCGCGACTGCTGTCCGGCGCCGATGCCGACGGTTTGTCCATCCAGCGCATACACGATAGAGTTGGACTGGGTATATTTTAGCGTAACCAGAGCAATCAGCAAGTCCCGCTTGGCCTGCTCCGGCAGATCCTTGTTTTCGGTGACGATATGGTTCAGCGCATCATCATCAATAACCGCATTGTTGCGCTCCTGCTGCAGGGTCAAGCCGAACAGCTTGCGCATTTCCAGCGGATCGGGGACATAGTCGGGATCAATTTGGAGAATCAGGTACTTGCCGCCCTTCTTCGCCTTCAAAATTTCCAGCGCCTCATCCGTATACCCCGGAGCCACCACCAGATCGGATACCTCCCGCTTCAGCAAAAGCGCAGTGGACGCATCTACCACATCGGAGAGTGCCGCCGCATCGCCAAACGAGGACATCCGGTCCGCTCCCCGGGCGCGGGCATAAGCGGTAGCCAGCGGAGACAGCTCAAGCCCCTCCACAAAATACGCCTTCGCCAGCTCCTCTGTCAGCGGAACAGCAACCGCTGCTCCCGCAGGGCTGACATGTTTAAACGATGCCGCTGCCGGCAAACCGGTGGCGCGCCGCAGCTCCCTGGCCAGCTGGAAGCCGTTCAGGGCATCCAGCAAATTAATGTAGCCCGGGTCCCCGTTCACCACCTTGATGGGAAGCGCCGCATCATGGGTGAGCTTGGCCTGCTTCTGGTGCGGGTTCATGCCGTAGCGAAGGCTCAGTTCCTTGGATTCCGCATTCTGACTCATGAGTTCTTATCCCGTCCTTTTTGTTGAAATATCCGTTCCGTGCAAAGCCGCAAGCCTGTTACTTCTGCCGCACCAACTGCTCCAGCTTGATTTTTCCGGTGGCAATATCCTGCACGACTTGGGGATACAACTGATGCTCAATAAGATGAATCCGCTCACTTACGGAATCCTCCGTGTCCCCTTCGTGGAGCGCTACTGCCCTCTGGGCTACAATAGGTCCGCTGTCCAGCCCGCCGTCCACAATATGCACCGTTACGCCTGTAACCTTAACCCCATAATCCAGAGCCTGGCGGACCGCATGCATTCCCGGAAAAGAGGGCAGCAGCGATGGATGGATATTCAGCATCCGTCCCCAATAGCCCTGCACCATCACATCCGTCAGAATCCGCATGTACCCGGCCAAAATCACCAGCTCCACTCCGGCTTCACGCAGCCTGCGCAGGATTTCCTCCTCGTAGGCCTCCCGGTTGGCGTATTCCTTGGGGCGGAAAACAAAGGCAGGAATCCACGCCTTGGCTGCACGCTCCACCACCTGAGCCTGAGGCTTGTCGCAGACCAGCAGCTTCAGCTCCGCATGGAGCCTGCCTTCGGCGATGGCATCAGCCAGCGCCTGGAAGTTGCTGCCTCCGCCGGAGGCAAACACCGCAACCCGCAGGGGCTGCCCCGGCTGGCGCTCCGGTACAAGGGCTTCATTCCCCGGACTAACGTCCACACCGTCTCCGGCTGGTCGCCCAACGTCGCTGAAGCTGCTAGCCTGCCGGCTTTGGCTAAAGGAGCCAGGTTGCCCTGCCCCCTCCGCCTGCTGCCGATACCGCGCTTCCCCGCCCAACGCCTCTCCCGAAAAAGAGGCCTGCCGGATCATACCTCCGCACCTGTAAAGGTGACAATCTTGTCTCCGGCGGTGACACGGCCCAGACGGTATGCCTTCTCTCCGTGCTCCTCCGCCAGCTTAAGCGCCTTCTCCGCTTCCGCCTCCGGCACAATCAGCACCATGCCGATGCCCATGTTGAAGGTGCGGAACATATCGTTGTTGGTGATATTGCCGTCTTTTTGCATCAGGTGAAAAATAGGATGGATCGGCCAGGAGCCGTAATCCACCTCCACATTGACCCCGTCGGGCAGACAACGCGGGATATTCTCCAGGAAACCCCCACCGGTAATGTGGGCCATGCCTCTAACCTCTACCTCCTGCAAAAGAGCCAGGATGGACTTCACATAAATCTTGGTCGGCGTGAGCAGCACCTCGCCGAGCGTTCCGTTCAAGCTTTCTATCCGGGCATCCAGGCTGTATCCCTCGGTCTCCAGCAGGAGCTTGCGCACCAGGGAGAAGCCGTTGCTGTGAACGCCTGTGGAGCCCAGGCCGATTACTGCGTCACCTGCGCGGATGGCGCTGCCGTCCACAATCTTCGGGCGGTCCACCACACCTACGGAGAATCCGGCGATATCGTATTCGCCGTCCTGGTACATGCCCGGCATCTCGGCGGTTTCCCCGCCGATCAGCGCACAGCCTGCCTGAACGCAGCCCTCGGCCACGCCGGCTACAATAGCTTCGATCTTTTCCGGCACCAGCTTGCCGCAAGCCAGATAATCCAGGAAGAACAGGGGCTCGGCGCCCGACACCACAATGTCGTTAACACACATGGCCACAGCGTCGATGCCGATGGTATCATGCTTGTCCATTTCGAAGGCCAGCTTCAGCTTGGTGCCTACGCCGTCTGTGCCGGAAACCAGCACCGGGTCCTGGTAGCCGTTTTTGTTCAAACCGAACAGGCCACCGAAGCCGCCTAGACCCGTCAGCACCTCGGGACGCATGGTCCGGCTGACGTGCTTCTTCATTCTCTCCACCGCTTCATTGCCTGCGGCTATATCGACACCAGCTTGTTTGTAGGCTTCTGACACCGGAATTCGCTCCTTTTGGTAAGTAATGAAATGGTAAAACCACAGCTTGCGCGCCACCAGCCAACCTGGGGATGAGGCCAGATAGGCTGTTAACCCTCTGCTAAAATTCTGATGTAAGCGTCATAAAATGTACGTTATTTCATTTTTTCTCCTGTTGGGTGCCAAATAGCATACATAAAATGCTTGCTATTCATGTGAAACCCCTGCAAATGCGCCATTACCAAAAGAATAGCATACAAAACATGTATGCTATTTCCGGTTATCCGGCGGAAAAAGAGCAGTAGCGATCAAAACATATATGCTATTTTCCGGGACCTGCCTCTTTAGCAGCCGCAGCCCGCCTGCTCCGCATCCGTTACCGGCGTGGGGTAGTCGTTGTCGAAGCAGCCTAGGCACATGCCCCGGTTGTACTCCGAACCCGACCGGCCGATGGCCTCGATCAGGCCCTGCTTGGACAGGAAGTGAAGGGAGTCCGCCTGGATGGCCTGGCGGATTTCCTCCACCGTCTTACTGGAGGCGATCAGCTCCTCCCGGCTGGGAGTATCGATGCCGTAGAAGCAGGGATTCATGTACGGCGGCGAGCTGATCCGCACATGGACCTCTTTGGCTCCCGCCTCCCGCAGCATGTTCACGATACGCAGGGAGGTGGTGCCGCGGACAATGGAGTCGTCGATCATGACCACCCGCTTGCCCTCCACCACCTTGCGCACCGCCGACAGCTTCATCTTCACGCCCCGCTCCCGCAGCTCCTGGCTGGGCTGGATGAAGGTCCGGCCGGTATAGCGGTTTTTGATCAGTCCGATCTCGTATGGGATACCTGTCTGCTCGGCAAAGCCGATGGCCGCGGAGATACTGGAGTCCGGCACACCCGTCACCACATCCGCATCCACAAAGCTTTCCATAGCCAGCCGCATCCCCATCCGCTTCCGGGCCATATGCAGATTGATATTGTCTACATCGCTGTCCGGACGGGAGAAGTAGATAAACTCCATGGCGCACAAGGAGCGCCGGGTCATCTCGGCGAACCGGTCCTCGGTCATGCCGTCCTTGTCAAAAATCAGCAGCTCACCCGGCTGCACATCCCGCAGATAAGCTGCACCCACCGTCTCGAAGGCACAGGTTTCAGAGGCGAACACATAACCCCCGTCCAGGGTGCCGATCATCAAGGGACGCAGACCGTTAGGGTCCTGAGCCACAAACAAAGTGTCGTTGATGAGAATCAGGAAGGCAAAGCCGCCTACCACCCGTTGGAGCGCATCCTTCACCGCAAGCCGCGGATCATGGTGCCGGGACCGGGCGATGAGGTGGATCAGCACCTCCGTATCGCTGGTGGTCTGGAAGATGGAGCCTGCCTCCTCCAGCTCCCGGCGCAGCTCATCGGCATTCACCAGATTGCCGTTGGTGGCAATGGCCAGATCGCCGCCGCGGAAGCGGAACACCAAGGGCTGCGCATTCTGCAGCTTGCTGGCGCCTGCCGTGGAATAGCGCACATGGCCGATGGCGGTGGAGCCCTTCAGCGACAGAATTTTGTCATTGTCAAAGACTTCCTTCACCAGTCCCATGCCCCGGTGGACATAGAACTGCTCGCCGTCCGTGGTGCAGATGCCGGAGGATTCCTCCCCCCGGTGCTGCAGGGCATGAAGGCCGAAGTAGGCGAGAGCCGACGCTTCGCTGTGATTGAACACACCGAAGACGCCGCACTCCTCCTTGAGCTTGTCGAATACTTGAGAGTCTACACCCTCGTTATAATACCGGCCTGTCCATAATGCGGGCTGGTCGGAGTGGGTCAGGAGTTCATCAGACATGGAATCGCATCCTTCCAAACCTTTTCTAGCTTCGCAACCGGGGTGTCCAGGATCGTGGCTCCATTCAAATCAATCTTCAAAGCACTGCCTGCACCTGCCACATGGCCGATCTCGCTAACGGGAACACCTGCAGCGGACAAATGGGCAGCCAGCTCCGCAGCCTTTTCAGGCTTGGCGCTAAGCAAAATCCGGGATTGGCTTTCGCTGAACAAAAGGTGATCCCCCCGCAGCTCAGACCGCAGCTTCACACTGGCACCCACACCGCCGCTGATGCAGCTTTCCGCCAATGCCGCCGCCAAACCGCCGTCGGACACGTCATGAGCCGAGGCCACCAGACCTGCTTGAATAGCGGACAAAACACCGTCCAGCAGCTTCTTTTCTACATCCAAATCAATCACCGGCGGACGTCCTTCCGTGACACCATGAACCGCATACTGAAGCTCGCTGCCCCCCAGCTCGGCGCGGGTTTCTCCCAACAGAAGGATCACATCCCCCTCCTGCTTGAAGCCCTGGGTCGTGATATGGTCGGTATCATGGACCAGACCCACCATACCTACTACCGGCGTGGGATAAATCGCGCCCTTGTTATTTTCGTTGTACAGGCTCACGTTGCCGCCGATTACAGGCGTGCCAAGACGCCGGCAGGCCTCTGCCATGCCGTCCACCGATTTTTCCAATTGCCAGAAAATCTCCGGCTTCTCCGGGTTGCCGAAGTTCAGGTTGTCCGTAATCGCCAAAGGCTCCGCACCGGAGCACACGATATTCCGTGCCGCTTCGGCCAAGGCAATGGCACCGCCCACTTCGGGATCAAGATAGACAAAACGGCTGTTGCAATCCGTGGTCATGGCCAAAGCCTTGCGTGTGCCGGGCACACCGACTACGGCCGCATCCGAGCCGGGCTGGACAAAGGTCTCCGTTCGCACCATAAAGTCATACTGGTTGTACACCCATGCCTTGCTGGCTACTGTCGGGGAGCCCAGCACCTGAAGAAGAGCTTCCTCCAGACTGGCTGGAGCCGGATAACGCAGGGTGTCCACAGAGGCATTTTCCACGTAATAGGCAGGCACTGCCGAAGCTTTATGGTACATCGGACATTCGTCCACCAGCGCCGTTACGGGCATATCGCCCACCAGCTCACCCTTGTGGAACAGCTTCAGATTGCCGTCATCCGTTACTTTGCCCACCTTGGCGCAATGAAGTCCCCACCGTTCAAAAATCCCCTTGGCCTGGGCCTCATGCTCCGGCTTCACCACAAACAGCATCCGCTCCTGAGACTCGGAAAGCATCATTTCGTAAGGGGTCATGCCCTCCTCACGCTGGGGCACCTCGTCCAGATACAGCTCCATGCCGTTGCCGGCCTTGCTGGCCATTTCCGAGCTGGAGCAGGTAAGTCCCGCTGCGCCCATATCCTGAATGCCGACTACAATGCCGGAATCGATCAGCTCCAGCGTCGCCTCCAGCACCAGCTTTTCCATAAAAGGATCGCCAACCTGAACCGCCGTCCGCTTGGCTTCGGACTCCTCCGTCAGCTCCACCGAGGCAAAGGTAGCACCGTGAATGCCGTCCCGCCCGGTTGCCGGTCCCACATAAAACACCGGGTTGCCGATGCCCTGGGCCACACCCTTCTGGATCTTGTCATGGTCGATGAGACCCACGCACATGGCGTTCACCAGCGGATTGCCCTCATAACT
>JAQSYT010000221.1 GCA_029256065.1 Paenibacillaceae bacterium | reverse complement strand
ATACGCTCAAGCCTCAAGAGAGCTCCCTCAAGAATGAGCAGCTAACCTTTACCGATAAGGAGAAGATTGGTGCATGGGCATTGGATGCCATAGCACAAGCGGTGCAGGCTGGGATCATTTCCGGTTACGAGGATGGTTCCTTCCGCCCGGAGGCCGGGATTACCCGCAGTGAGATGGCCAAGATGATCGCCAACGCCCTGGGCTATTCTGACGAGAAGGCCGGAACCACAGGGTTTGCGGATGACACAGCTGTTCCTGACTGGGCGAAGGGGGCCGTAGCGGCCTTGAGCAAGCGGGGCATTCTAGAAGGCAAGGACGGGAACCAATTCGCTCCCGGAGACCAGGCAACAAGAGCAGAGTCGGTTAAAGTATTGCTGAACATGCTGCGCAGCAAACAATAGAATGGGTATGGCATCTCCACCGCCGCAGGTCAACTGGCCTGCGGCTTTTTTTTGTCCGGATGACCTGAGGACAAACAAAAATCGTACACAAACATCTAAAGATTTTTAAGGTCCGAACCTCGCAAAGCGCGATATATTATAGGCATCCCATCCAACAATAGTTTCTAGGCCATGTTTGCAAACACGCCTTAGCAGAAAGAAGGAGGAACCATGAAAACAACACCTGCCGCCGTCGGAACGGATCACGTGCCAGCAGCAAAGGAAGCTTTCTACCAGACAAAGCGGTTCAGGCAGAATATCCCGCTCTTTATTATGCTTATTCCCGGAGTGCTGTATTATCTGATCTTCCGTTACCTGCCAATGGGCGGTCTTGTGATCGCTTTCAAAAATTACAATTTCCATGATGGCATCTTATCAAGTCCGTGGGTGGGCTGGAAATACTTTGAGATTTTATTCCAGTCCCACGTTACCCTGCAAATTATCTGGAACACCCTTACTTTGAGCATTCTCAACCTGGTCTTCGGGTTCCCCGCACCGATTATTATTGCCATTGCCTTAAATGAAGTGCGGAAGAGCTGGCTGAAACGCTGGATTCAAACGATTATCTATCTGCCTCATTTTTTGTCTTGGGTTATTGTGGCTGGTATTATCCTGACCCTCTTCTCCATCGATGGCGGCACCATCAATAAGCTGCTGGGCCAATGGGGGATGGAGCCTGTACCCTTCCTGTACCGCGCCAATTCATGGGTCGCCATCTTTATCGGCTCCGGTATGTGGAAGGAGATGGGGTTCGGTGCGATTATCTATCTCGCTGCGCTCTCCGGTATTGACCCCAGTCTCTACGAATCTGCCGGGTTGGACGGCGCAGGCAAACTGAGGCAGATTTGGCATATCACCCTGCCGGGTATCCGTCCTACGATTATTCTGATGCTGATTCTAGGAATGGGCCGTCTGATGGAGGTTGGGTTTGATCAGGTTTACAACTTGCAGAATCCAACTGTCCTGCAGAAAGCGGAGGTCATCAGCACCTACGTGTACAAGGTGGGGCTGCAGCAAGCCCAATTTGGCCTGACTACAGCCATGGGGTTGTTTGAATCTCTTGTCGGCTTGGTGCTTGTGCTGTCCGCCAATGCATTAGCCCGCAAATTCGATCAGGGACTATTCTAAAGAAAGGAGGGACATCTCTTGAAGGAATCGACAGGCGGGAAAATTTTTGTAATCCTTGTTCATATCGTATTAATCATCATTTCGCTTACCTGCATCCTGCCCTTCCTGCATCTGGTTGCACTGTCCGTAAGCTCGGGACATGCGGTTGACCTGGGTCAGGTTTGGTTCTGGCCGGTGGGGCTTGATTTCACCGTTTACCGGTATTTCTTCGAGAATACGCCAGCCTTACGCGCCTTTACCAACAGTGTCATCATTACCTTGTGCGGAACCTCCTTGAGCATGCTGGCCACGGTATTGACGGCATATCCCTTATCCCGCGGTTATCTTTATGCCCGAAAGCCGATCACAACAGCCGCATTGTTCACTATGCTCTTCGGCGGCGGCATGATTCCTACTTATCTTGTTATGAATAACCTGCATTTAACCAATACCTACTGGGCCCTCTGGTTTGGCGGGTTGATCAGCACTTATAATATGTTGATTATGAAAAGCTATTTCGAGAACATCCCGGGAGAAGTGGCGGATTCCGCCCAGATTGATGGCTGCGGCGAGGTTCAGCTGCTCACACGTATCATATTGCCCTTGTCTCTTCCCATGCTGGCTACGCTGACGTTATTCTACGGGGTAGGCTACTGGAACATGTTCATGAGCGTCATTCTTTACATTAGTAAAACGAATTTGCAGAATCTCACGGTTATCGTTCAGGGAATGCTGCAAATTCAGGGGAATTTCAATATGTCGGCCATGGACATGGTGCAGCAGCAGGAAATGGTATCCGAAAAGCTGAAGGCGGTTGGGGTTATGGTTATGATTGTGCCCATGCTGGTGGTATATCCGTTTCTGCAGAAGTACTTTGTCAAAGGCATTATGCTTGGCTCTATCAAGGGGTAGTGATGAATTCAATCATAGATTAAGGGGGATTTAAACATGGCTGGACAAGCATCCGCAGCAAAAATGAAGGTCACAGTAGCACTGGGCCTGTCAGCGGTGATGGCGGCAGGGGCAGTGGGCTGCAGCCAAAAGGAAGAGGAGACGAAGGGGAAAGCCGAGCAAAAAGCTACCATTACCGTCTCCAACTATGACAGAGGCAATATTCCCGCAGCGGAGGGGACGGTGGAGGACAACCGCTGGACCAAGTGGATCAACGAGCATTCCCCCGTTACGCCCAAGTATGTGCCGATAGCCCGGGCAGAATCAGTGAAAAAGCTGAATGTGTTATTCGCATCAGGCAGTGCGCCTGACGTAGTCAACGATTATGATACGGGCTTCCGGAATTCTCTGTACCAGCAAAAGCAGCTGATGCCTCTGGACGATTACTTGAAATATGCGCCTGAATATCAGAAGCTGCTGGAAAAGTATCCCCAGCTCCGCAAAATCGGCACCAAGCCGGACGGCAAGCTTTATGAAATCGGCAAAATCAATGAGCCCCATCTGCAGAGTGTGGCCTTTATCCGGATGGATTGGCTGAAAAAGCTGAAGCTGGAGGTTCCGAAGACCACCGACGAACTGCTTGTGGTTCTGAAGGCCTTCGTGGAGCAAGACCCTGACGGCAACGGAAAGAAGGATACGTACGGAACCAATATGAGCTATACCTCGGACGGTATGGTGGATTCCATGTTCGGCTCGTACGGCTGGAAAATCTCCAGCGATGATAAAATTATCAGGACCTGGGATAACACGCTGGAGTCTCTTAAATTCAAGAAAAAGCTGTTCGAGGAAGGGCTTATCGATAAGGATTACCTGGCGGACAAGAATGGAGCCAAGGCCAAGCAGGATTATCTCAACGGCAAAATCGGCGTGTTTCTACCTCCTGCTATCACAAACTGGTTTGAGAATACGGTAACAGATGTCCAAACCCTCCGCAAGGTTGTTCCGGAGGCGGAGGTTGCGCCTATGGCGCAGCCAAAATCTTCCATGGGACAATTTGTCCACCATGTGGTCAACCCGGTTCAAATGACCACCGTGGTTAATGCCGCCGCCAAAAATCCCAAGGCTGCTATGGAATATATTGACTTCATCATCAAGCCGGAGACCAGCCTGATTCTGAAGAAAGGAATGGAAGGCGAGCATTGGAAGAAGGGGGCAGACGGCTTCCCCAAGGTTATTGATCCTGCCAAGAATGCCAAGGAGCTGGATTGGGCTGCGGACTACTCCATGTTCTACTCCATCCCCGAGAATCCGCTCTTGATCTCCACCACTGCGTTCGATGTAAGTGTTCCTGACCAGAAGGCAGGTCTGGACATGCTGAAGAAGGCCGATGAGTTCCTGCTGAATCCTGACGCTCAGTATCCCGCACTGAGCCACTATGAGCATATGCCTACCCTGCCCAGCGATTTGGTCGTTGTTAATACCAATGTGGACAAGGAAATGAAGGACATTTTTGCCAAAGGGATTATCGGCGGTGCCAAATATACCCCTGAGCAAGCGGTTGCAGACGCCAAGGCTGCCTGGGAAAGAGGCGGAGGCAAACAGATTGAGGAATTCATGAATACCTGGTATAAAGAAAATAAGGACAGAGCTTTCCTGGGCAAGGATATCCTGGATTTGGTCCGCTCCCAGCACAAGTAAGAATGAACAGACCGGAATAAATAAAAGCGGACTTGGTTCGGCTGAAGCCGGATCAAGTCTGTTTACGGACATTGCATATTAAGGAGGAGTTAATCCATCATGACCAATGAAATGCTGCTTCAAAAAATCGGACTGGTAGTGGACAAGCTAATGAATCTGGGCGGCAGTGACTATGAAAAGGATAAAACGGTGGTTCATGCCGATACCAAAAAAGGGATTGTCCAACGGGACTTTGGCATTGAAGAATGGGATTGGCCGCAGGGTGTAGGTCTTTATGGTCTGTACAAGCTGCAGAAGTATGACGGTGGCAACCGCTATACAGAGTTCTTCCAGAACTGGTATTCCCGTAATCTGGAGGCGGGTCTGCCGTCCAAGAACATTAACACAACCGCTCCTTATCTGGCTTTGGTGCTGCTCCTGGATGAGCTTGAGCCTTCCGACCAGTTGGAACAGCTATGCCGGGATCACGCGGACTGGCTTCTACATGGGCTGCCCAAAACAAAAGAGGGCGGCTTCCAGCATACGGTTACTGCCATCGGCAACCGGGATGGAATCCACCTGCACAATGGGCAGTTATGGATTGATACCCTCTTCATGGCGGTTCTGTTTTTGAACCAGGCGGGACGCAAATTCAACCGGCCGGAGTGGGAGCAGGAAGCTGTACACCAGATCCTGATCCATATTAAATACCTGTTCGACAAACATACCGGACTGTTCTTCCATGGCTGGAGCTTTGAGCGCAACGATAACTTCGGCAGCATCTTCTGGTGCCGCGGCAATTCCTGGTTCACCTACGGCCTCGTCGATTATCTGGAAACCAGCCAGGATACGATTATCCCGGGCGTCCGCCAATTTCTGGTGGATACATATAAGGCTCAGGTCAATGCTCTGGTGCCCCTCCAGGCAGCTTCCGGCCTCTGGCACACCGTTCTGCAAGACCCAACCAGCTATGAAGAGGTATCTGGATCAGCCGCTATAGCCGCCGGTATCCTGAAGGGCATCAAAACCGGGATTCTCGATTCCTCCTATGAGGCGGTTGCTGACAAGGCTATCCAGGCAGTATGCCGAAATATCAGCGAGGATGGAACCGTCCTGAATGTGTCGGCCGGAACCGGAATGGGAATGGATAAGGACCATTATAAGAACATCACCATCATGCCGATGGCTTATGGACAGTCCCTTGCTCTTATTGCTTTATATGAAGCGTTAAAATAATACGGATAAACCGGACCGGAAAATGAAGCGCTTCCTTCTACGTAGACAGGTAAAATGAAAACCTTGTTTGCTTGGGAGGAGGCGTTTTATAATACAATGGATAAATCAAGGAGGGGAGCCGACTGCATCCGACAAGCTGGCCGGGTTATATAGCCGGAAAAATAAAGGGCAGCTTCAAGATCAAGCTGATCGTGCTGCTCTCGAGTATGGTGACACTTGCCTTTGCCTTGGCGGGCTGGATGGTTTCACGGTCCAACATTCAATTGATGGAGGATGAAATCAGCAAGCAGTTCTCCATCGCCAACGAACAGGCTTTGGCCAGACTGGAGATGAGCTTCCAGGAAGTCAGCCGGGTATCCCAATCCATCATTCTGAATCCGTACATTGAGCAATTCCTCAGGGAGAACATTGCACTTCCAAGCGATTCCTACACGGAATTCAAGAACCGCAAGTATGTGGAGGAGCAGTTGAATATGCTCTTGGTGGATGCGCCGGCCATCCGCTCTGTCTTCTTATACAATGAAAACGGGGAAATGACCGTCCTCTCCAAAATCGGAGCGTCAGGAGAGCCGGAACCGGATGATTTGGCCCAATTGATGAAAAAACTCAAACCCCACCGGGGGAATATGGTCTGGGGCCGGGCCGAGGCTGCCAGCACCATTGATGCGGACGGCCGCAGAACGGTTCTGGTTGCTGCCAGACGGATGCTGAATGAGAAGCTGATGCCCTACGGCACCATGGTGATGGCTATGGAGGAAAGCCTGGTATCCAAGGTACTCCGGGATCTAACAGACAATGGGAAGGTGCTGCTGCTGGAGCCGATGGGCGGCAAGCTCTACTCCAATACCGGCGGGAGTGAGACGGAGCAGCTTATGCAGCTGACGGGGGAGGATTTTCCCCGGTACGTCAAAATGAATGGCATCACTTATCTGTTCGTCCGCCACGAGCTGGTCCCGGCAGGCTTTACCCTATACGGAGGAGCATCAACACAGGAGATCCAGAGGAAGAATAAGGACATCATCCAGGTACTGGCGTTTGCCGGAATCGGCGTGATTCTGCTTAGTGCGCTGCTGATTACGATTTCTACCCGGACTCTCCTGACGCCTCTGGCCCATCTGATGCAAGGACTGCGGATGCTTCGTTCCGGTGATTTCTCGGTTCGCGTCCGTGTGGACTCCGGAGATGAGCTTGGCTACATTGGAGACAGCTTCAACAGCATGGCGGAGCAAGTGAGCGAGCTGATCAATAAAGTATATCTGGCCCAGATCAGCCAGCGGGAATCGGAGCTGAAGGCCATCCAAGCGCAGTTGAACCCCCATTATCTGCACAATCTGTTCAATGAATTGTATTGGAAGCTATACGGCAACGACCAGGAGGAGGCGGCTCTTCTGATCAACGCCATCTCCGAGATGTTGAAGTATTCCTTGAAGCCTGTCCAGACAGATACCACTCTTGGCGAAGAGCTGCATCAGATCCGCAACTATATCAAGATTCAAACAGAGCTGTTCACCGGCGGGATTGAAACCATTATTCAGGCGGAGGAGTCGCTGTTGAATCTGCGGATGATGAGGTCTCTCTTGCTGCCGGTTGTGGAGAATGTGTTTGTGCATGCCTTCCGTGATATGGAACAGGACCGGGTGCTGCGGATTAAAGCGTACTTGTTAAATGAGGCGCTGCATATCGAGGTGGCTGACAACGGATGCGGCATGGATCAGGAAACGCTCAGAACCTTGACTGAGGCGGAGGCTCTGCTGCCGGACCGCAACAAAACGGGAATCGGCTACAAAAGTGTGCTCCGGCGCATTGAACTGGTTTACGGGCCCGCATATGGTGTGGAAATTACCAGCACCATAGGGAAAGGAACGGCTGTTCACATGACGCTTCCGATTAAATCCGGGACACCGGATAATCAAGAGGAGGGGAACGGGTGAAAGGCAAGCTGTTTATCGCTGAGGATCAGCCCAACTTCCGCAAGGGACTGCTGAAGCTGGCCGGGAAACGGTCCGCTGAGTGGGTGGTGGCAGGGGAAGCGGCCAATGGCCGTGATGCCCTGCTGATGATGGAGAAATGTGTGCCGGATCTTCTGCTGACCGATATCCGGATGCCCTATATAGATGGCCTGCAGCTGGCAGAAGAAATCAGAAGCCGCGGCTGGCTGACGAAGATTGTGGTGATAACCGGATTTAAGGACTTTACGTATGCCCAAACAGCAGTTAAGTTCGGTGTGATGGATTTTATCACGAAGCCTTGTGTGGAAACGGATATCTTAAGCGTGCTCGACGGGGTTTATGTACGGCTGATTGAAGAGAGCCAGTCCCAGCTCTTGGTAGAGGGCTGGAAGCGCCAGCATGAGGACAGCGAGCTGCGCTCGGCCATTATGGGCATGCCCTGCAGCGGCGAAGAGGTAGAGGCATTGCTGAAACGGATGGAGCAAGGCGAGCTGTATGTTCTGCGTATTCCCACTTACTTTCCTACGGAAAAGCAATATTCCGCCCAGGATGTGCCGCTCCTGCAGTTTGCTTTCGTAAACATTGCCGGGGAGCACTTGAATAAATGGTTTCCCGGAGGGTTCCGCCTGTTTTCCTTGAATGCATCGGAATGGGCTTTATTGGTGGACCGGAAGGTTACCCGGCCGGAAACACCTCCCTCATGGCTGCAAATCATCTCCGACTCCGTCCAGCAATATTTGAGGCTGGTGCTTGAATGTAGCGCACAAGGGTTATGCGCCAGTATGGAGGAATTGCGCCAGGGCTACAGACGGTATTGCCGGGAGACAGGCAGGGAACGCGGTACTGTCGGGGATTCTGTGCTCAACCAGACAGCGCTTTACGAGAAAGAGAAGGAGATTGTAGGCTGGCTTATGTCAGAGGATAACAGCAGGCTGAGCCGGGAGCTGCAGGATCAAGCCGTCAGGATCAGCCAATTGCCTCCGCATACCGCCAAGATCGAGGCGCTGCTGCTGGCTTCTGCCATTCTCCGCTTGGTGCAGGTCCAGTTTCCCGAATGGCAAATGGCGGTGCGCCCCATAGAATGGGATTCTGTCTACAAATGTGTGACGCCGGAGGATATTGTGGCTTGGCTGCAGGTATACATCCAGGAGTTCCTGCTGTCCCACAATAACTGGCTTGCCAGCAAGAACGATAACCCGGTGAAGCAGGCCATCCGCTTTATTGAAGACTCCTATATGGGAGTATGCGGCTTGGCCGAAGTGGCGGCCCATATCCATCTCAACCCCAGCTATTTCAGCAATTTGTTCAAAAAAGAAACCGGCGAAAGTGTAACCGGCTATATCCAGAATCTGCGTGTGCAAAAGGCGAAGCTGCTGCTGAAAAGCACCGATATGAAAATATTCGAAATTTCCGAGGCCACAGGCTTTAATGACTCCAATTATTTCACGCATATGTTCAACAAAATAGCGGGAGTCTCGCCCAAAGAATACCGCAAGCAGATGGCCGGCCAGTGACTCTTCCAGGAAAAAAGTTCATTTTACACCGTGCCCAAACCGGCTTAACAGAATTTCTAAAGGGACTTCATCCACTGGCAGACAAGCATCGCCGGCCGAATCATGGGGAGTGCAATTGTAGGAATCCGTTTTGTCAAAACGGCGGTAGCCGTGTATCT
>JAQSYT010000220.1 GCA_029256065.1 Paenibacillaceae bacterium | reverse complement strand
ACATAATGTCTGTGTACTATTTTCCAGAAAACCTTTTTCCGGTTATGCTGTTGGAAGAAACAGGATTTCGTCGAATGTTCAAAGACTCTTCTGGGATTTTGCTGAAAAATGGAAAGGGAGAATACAATGCGAGTAAAGCGCAGAGGCGGAATTATACGCTATACAGGTTGGGTGCTTGGATTAGCTGCAGGGTGCGGATTGGTCTTCACAGGATTATGGCAGCTTGGAATCATAGAAATCTCCGACACGGCTGGTTTGCCTAATTGGCTGTCACAAGAAACAGCAGCACCAAAGCCTTCTGAAGCCACCCATTCCAGCTCCAAGCCGGCAGCAGCTGCCAAAGAGACAAGCCAGCCTGCCGCCCCTTCTGCTTCCCCGGTTTCCAATGTTGGCACGAAGGGAGAGCAATTGCTCGTCCAGTCAGCAAACCCTGCACCGGCAAGTGAAGGCACTAATGCTTGGCTTAGTGAATTGACGAAAGTGGTGCTGAAGCCAAATGAGCTGTTCTCATTGGATGCATGGGTTAAGAATACTGCGGATAAAACCAAATTGGAGATGAAGGAGGATGAAATTTCCCAGATTGGCAGCCTGTTGTACGAAGTCGCGTTAAGAGCAGGGTTAACCATCGGTGAACGGCATGTCCACAAGGAATTGCCGGCATATGCTCCTGCGGGCTTCGATGTGGCTTACCAGAGTAATCTCAAGGATTTAACCTTGTTTAATCCGCTTCCATTCACCATGCAGGTCGGGGTTGTGCCGGGAAACTATCCCATTGTTTTTCTGAAGGGAAGCACAGACGGAAAGTGGGCTCCTGTGAATCTGGACATTGTTGAAGAGCTCCTCAATCCGGAAAAGGTAGAATTGGTGGATTTTGCTCTGGGGATTGGTAAAGCCGAGGCCAAACGGCAGGAGGGAAAAAAAGGACTTCTCGTTCAGGTAAAAGCCAAGGAAGCGGATCTTGTCCGTGTGCTGGCAAAAGATTATTATGCTCCTCTTCCCGCAGTTGTTGCCCGTGGACCGACTGATGAGGAAACCAAAGCCCGTTAAATGAGTTGAACAAGCTCTTTGAGGGAAAGGAGAGAAGATTTGCGATGAGAATCGGTGAACTGCTGGTCATGAACGGGCTAATCACAGAGGAGCAATTGGAGCAGGGCTTAAAGCAGCAAGTCCACACAAAAAAGAAATTCGGCGAAATTCTGATTGAGCAGAATTTGATCTCGGAGCGCCAGCTGGTGGAAGCGCTGGAGTTCCAGCTGGGATTCCCCGTAGTGAATATTTTTGAGACGGCGCTTGATATTACCGCTGTACAAATGATTTCCGAGGCATTGGCCCGCAAGCATTGTGTCATTCCCATTGAGAAAAAGAACGGGAAAATTAAGGTTGCCATGAGCGATCCCCTCAACTATGACGCAATTGAGGAAATTCGCATGGCCACGGGAATGAGCGTTCAACCCTTAATTGCAGTACGCTCTGAAGTGGAGCAGGCAATTACACGGAATTACGGGATGAAGGAATCCGTTGACGAGCTGATGGAGGACCTTACCAAGCTGGAGGGCAAGGATGAGGAGCAGGAAGCACAGGATCAGGGCTCCCCCATTGTCAAGCTGGTGAATCAAATCATTCAATCGGCCGTTCAACAGAAGGCCAGCGATATTCACATTGATCCTCAGGAAAAGCAAATCATTGTGAAGTACCGCATAGACGGCGTGCTCAGGACGGAGAAGGCCTTGGCCAAAAGCATGCAGGGTGTGCTTACCGCAAGAATGAAAATTATTGCGAAGCTTAATATTGCGGAAAGAAGATTGCCCCAGGACGGCAGAATTCAGATGCAGCTCGAAAACCGCAGAATCGATATCCGGATGTCCACCCTGCCTACCGTTCACGGCGAAAGCATCGTGCTCCGGATCCTGGACCAGTCCGCTGGACTGAAGAAGGTGGCGGAATTGGGCTTGCGGGATTCCAACCAAACGGTGTTCGAGCGTATGATCCGAAAGCCCAACGGGATTGTCCTGATTACAGGGCCTACGGGAAGCGGCAAAACCTCGACGCTGTACTCCGCCCTGAGCGAGCTGAATACAGACAGTGTGAAAATTATAACCACCGAAGATCCGGTTGAATACCGGATGTCGGGGATTACCCAGGTTCAGGTCAACAGCCAAATCGGTTTAAGCTTTGCTGCCAGCCTGCGGTCCATTCTCCGGCAGGATCCCAATATTGTTATGGTAGGGGAGGTCCGTGATTCGGAAACGGCCGAAATAGCAGTGCGTGCTTCGCTTACAGGCCATATGGTGTTAAGCACTATCCATACCAACAGCGCTGTCAGCACCATTAGCCGGTTGATTGATATGGGGATTGATCCCTATCTGATCGCGTCCTCCTTATCCTGTATAGTTGCCCAGCGTCTGGTGCGCCGGGTTTGCCGGGAATGTGCTGAAAGCATCCCCGCCAGGGAGGATGAGAAGAAGCTGCTGCAGTCCTATGGTCTGATTCCTGCGGAGAATCAGAAGCTGGCTGAGGCTGTGGGAGTTGGTTTCTTCCGCAGAGAGCCCGCTGAGCCGCCGCCTGTTATGCTTACCCGTGGCCGGGGGTGTGGAGCCTGCAACAAAACCGGCTATAGCGGACGGCTGGCTGTTCATGAGGTCCTGGCAATAGACGAGCCTCTCCGCAGATTAATTGCCCAGAACAGGCCTATCAATGAGCTGGAGGCCCTTCTGGCGGAAACCGGCTACAAAACCATGATGTACGATGGCCTCTGGAAGGTGAAGAACGGACAGACCACCACCGACGAGGTATTAAAGGCCGTATCGGATGAATAGGAACGGGAGGGCTGCCGGCAATGCCTACCTTTGCATATGAGGCTGTGAATGACTCCGGGAAAAAAGTAAAAGGCGTAGTACGGTCTCTGAATAAGCAGACAGCCATTACAGAGCTGAGAACCAAAGGGTATATGATCCGCAGCGTGCAGGAGAAGGCCGCTACCATCATGGATGCCGAAATCAAGGTTGGCAAATCGGTGAAGCTGCAGGACTTTGTCATCTTCTGCCGGCAATTCGCCACCTTGATCCGTTCCGGCATACAGATTGATCAGGCGTTGGGTATTCTGGAATCCCAGTCCACCGCCAAGAGGCTCAAGCTGGCCATCGGCGATGTATCGGATCAAATCCGCAACGGCCATAATCTTTCCAAGGCTATGAGCGACCATCCAAAAATTTTTCCCAATATGTTCGTGAATATGGTTGCTTCCGGGGAAACAGGCGGCAATCTCGATGAAGTTCTGGACCGGATGGCAGATCATTATGAGAAGGAGCATAAAACGGTACAGAAGGTTAAATCGGCTATGACCTATCCGATCATCGTCTTGATCATTGCCATTATCGTTGTCATTTTTCTTCTGATCAAGATTGTGCCCACCTTCGCCGACCTGTTCGCCGACCAAGGAGCAACATTGCCTTGGATAACCCGGTTTGTTATGGGAGCGAGCAATGCTGTTGTACATTATTGGTGGATATTCCTGATTCTGATTATGGGGGCGGTCTTTATTATCCGGAGTGTGCTTTCCACAGAGGAGGGCAAGCTTCTCCGGGACAAGCTGAAATTTAGAATTCCTATTTTTGGAATCATCCTGAAAAAGTCGGCCATTGCAAGAATTTCCAGAACCATGTCCTCCTTGTTTATGGGAGCTGTTCCCATTTTGCAAATCCTGGAGGTTACCGAGCAGGTGGTAGGCAACCGGCTGTTGGGCAATGTGTTGAAGGAATCCAGAGGAAGCTTACAGCAGGGAAAGCTGTTATCGGAGCCTTTCATGAATAGCGGACTGTTCCCGCCCATGGTCACCCAGATGCTGATTATCGGAGAGGAAACAGGACAAGTGGATAAAATGCTGTCGAAAGTTGCCGATTTCTATGAGGCAGATGTCGATCAAAGCGTTGATCGTCTGAAATCCGTCATCGAGCCACTTATGCTGCTTATCGTCGGATGTATTGTGGGTATCATTGTCGCGGCTATCATGTCGCCGATGTTCAAGATGTATGACAATATGCTGAGTTAAAGCGGTTTAGCAGCTTGCCGCGAAAGGGGGTGAAACAAATTCATGCAACAAGCCGGCATATTAGAGCAATCGAAAGGCTCACAACAAATCATGAATGGGAGTGTGGAAAGATCAATGACAGCGGTTCAGAAAATGTTTACAGGCATCCGTTTGCCGCAATTTTCCTTAAAGAGGCTGCACAAGAATGAAAAAGGCCTGACTCTGATCGAGTTACTGGCGGTTATCGTCATTCTGGCGATTATTGCTGCCATCGCCGTTCCGTCCATTACGGGTATCATTGGCAAAACCAAGAAGGAATCTCACCGTGCCAACGCGCAGCTGATTATTGACGGAGCGCGCTACAAGATTACGGTTGAGGATTTCCAGCCTAATACCCCAACTGGAACACCAACTTATGAAGTCATTACTTTAGGTGATATTGTAGCAGACGGATTCCTGGAGAAGACTCCCAAGGATCCCATGGGCACGGGTACATACGACGAGACAGCGTCCGTTGTCACTGTTACCAGGAATGGCACCAATGCCAACAAACTGGACTACGCGATAACACTGATCGGAACAGATGGTATGCCGTATTTTACGGGAATTAATGAAGAGAATGTAAAAATAGAACCTATTGTAACCAAGAAGCCTTAATCATCCGGCAACCTGAAGCAGAGCATCCTGCAGCCTGCCACCCCTGGCTGCAGGACTGCCTGCAGATTCATAAGCCACAGAGAGGAGCCGGCATCATGTTCGGACTCAGACGCAAAAAAAGCGCATACGGAATGCATATTACCGACACCCAGATTAAGCTTGTCGAGGTTGAAAGCAATTCCCAGCAGATGGATGTGCTTCAGCGGCATATCATCAGTCTTGATGAGGGGAGCATACGGAATGGAAAGCTATTGGACGAGGAGTCCGTTATACATAAATTAACCCACTATTCGAAATCCCATCAATTTCAGGGAATGCCGGTACATATTACGATTCCGACCTCAAATTTAATTTTGCGCAAATCGGTCTTTCCGGCCATGAAGGACCAGGAGCTGCGCAATATGATTGATGTGGAGCTGAACGGAGGCTCACAGGTACCCTTTAAGAATCCGGTGTTTGACTTTATGCGTCTTGGACAAGCAGAGTCAGAGGCGGCTGCAGCGCATGAGGGTGAGGGAAAAAAGGGGAAGACTCCACGCCAGGAATCGGTTCTTATCTTTGCCACTCCGTTGGAGGTCGTGGAGGGTTATACATCCCTTGTGCAGAAATCCGGTTTGACGCCTGCCTCCGTGGATATTGCGCCTCTGGCGATTCTCCGGTTATTGGCTATGCAGCAGCAGCTGTCCGGCACCTCCCTTCCGAAGATATTTATGTTTCTGCAGGTGGAGCCGGATTATGCCGATGTGAGCATCTATGTGCAGGGAATCCCCGTATTCATGCGCTCCATCCAAATGAATGTGGGTTATCTCATGGACACAGGCAGCGAGAAGATTGATGCCTATGGGAGGAATCTGTCCATGGAGCTTGGACGTATTTTGAACTATTTCAAGTACAGTGTTTCGTCCGAGCAGGAGGAAGTGGACCGTATCTACCTGATTGGAGAAGCGGCATGGACAGCCGGATTAGCTCCTTTGCTGGAAAGCTCCTATTCCGGTGAGCTTGCCGTATTTCCTCTGGAGCGGGTGCTGCGTGCCAATGACCTGGCCTTTCATGCCTTTACGGTACCGCTGGGACTTGCCATGAAGGGGGTATAGGGATGAATCTGCCGATTGAGAAGCTTCAACCCATCGATATTAACCTGCTTCAAAAGAATGAGGTGCATCAAAAAAGGCGGGAAAGGCTTTTTCCGGTACTGATGCTGCTGATCACGCTGGCAGGCGGAGGGATAACCGCCTGGCTCTGGGTTGATGCAAGAAGTGAGCTGTCTGACGCCAAGAAGGAGTTTGGTGTAATCAATAAGCAAATTGAGGCTGTCCAGACCAAGCTGGCGGATTCGGCCAATACGGCAAGCCTCTCGGAATTCCTCCCCTTGTCCGACCAAATCAGGAATGCCCGGCCCTATTCCTCCGACATTCTGGATAAGCTGGCTGTGCTGGTTCCGGAGGACAGCAACTTGGGCACAGTGTCCTTTGACGGTGACCGGGCGGTTAAGATCACCGGCTTGTTCAGCACAACAGAGGCGGTCATTTCCTTCATGCAGGCCCTGAAATCGGATCCGGCCTTTACCTTTGTGGGAATGAGCGGAATTACCAAGGTCCAGCCGGAGAAAAAGGAAGCGGCTAATGGAACGGAGACACCCTTGGCTGCGGTTCAAGCATCCTTTGATCTGAAATACAATGGCAACCTGCCGCAGAAGAAAGGTTGAATGCAGCCATGAGCTTAATGACGAAGTCCAGAGGGCAATGGTTCGTGCTCCTGATTATCCCGCTTGTCCTGGTTATCGTTTACGTGTATGCCGTGAAACCCATTAATGAAGAGCTTACGGAGGTCCAGCAGGGACTCCATAACAAGCAGAAGGAGCTCAAGGCGCTGCAAGCGAAGCTGGATGGAAATAACTCCTTTGGCGGCAAAGACAGGGTGGTGCTGGATCAGGTGCGCGGCAGTGTGCCGGAGGCTCCTTATGTAGAGGAGTTGATCCGGGACTTCCGGATGCTGGAGGTTGTCAGCGGCTTGAAGATGGACAGCTACAACATTCTGGTGACCAATACGGCTGCCTCCGGAGCAGCCAGTGCGGGGCAGGAGAAGCCGGAGGTTTGGTCAACACTGGCGCTGCCCATTAAAATGTCCACAACAGTGAGAGGAAGCTATCCGCAAGTTTACAGGCTGCTCAGCGAGCTGAAAACAGCCAGACGGATTATTCAGGTGGAGAGCATCCACTTTACAGCCCAGACCGGGTATCCGGTTAAGCTGAATGCTCCCGGCAAGGAAATCAGCAGCACCATTACTTTTGTCGCGTATTATGCTCCGGGGCTCAGCCAGTTCTATAAGCAGGCTGTACCAACAGATGCTGTAAAGCCGGCAGGGCGTTCGAATCCCATGCATTAAGAAATGAGGTGAAGAGACGAATGGAGCCGTCCTCCGTCAAAGAAATGACGATCACGAATTTGCTGGAATGGTCTTATGAATCCAAAGCCTCCGACTTGCACATCAATGCGGGGACAGAGCCCTTAATGAGGCGTCACGGCAGCCTGGTGAAGGTAGTGGATTATGTGCTGGGCTCTGCGGATACCCTCCGGATGGCCAAAGAAGTGATGTCCAATGAACAATTGGAGCAGTTGAACAAAAAAGGAGAAGTGGACTTTTCCTTTGCCCTTCCCGGCTTGTGCCGGTACCGGGTTAATGTGTTCCGCCAGAAGCGGCAAATTAATCTGGCCTTCCGTGTGCTGTCCACTCAGGTCCCCAATCTTGACAGTCTAAGTCTGCCGCAGCTGGTCCGGGATTTGGCCGCCAAGCAGCAGGGGCTGATTCTGGTAACTGGACCTACAGGCAGCGGGAAATCCACTACATTGGCAGCTATTATCGATTACATCAATGAAACGCAGCACAAGCATATCATTACCCTGGAGGACCCCATTGAGTATATACACCAAAGCAAACGGTGCCTTGTTGCCCAACGGGAGATCGGAATTGATACCCAATCCTTCTCCAACGGGCTGCGCGCTGCCTTGCGCCAAGATCCGGATGTGATTCTGGTGGGTGAAATGCGGGATTTGGAAACAATCCGGACAGCCATTACAGCTGCGGAAACCGGCCATCTGGTGCTGGGCACCCTCCATACCCCTGATGCTCCGCAAACTGTTGACCGGATCATTGACGTATTTCCCACCGAGCAGCAGCGGCAGATCCGAATCCAGCTGGCTTCTGTCCTGATAGGAGTTTTCTCCCAGCGGCTGATTCCCCGGATGGACCATAACGGCCGGGTAATGGCCCTGGAAATCCTATTGAACACACCAGCCGTAGCCAATTTGATCCGCCAAGAAAAAATTTACCAGATCAAATCCATTATTCAGACAAACCGGCAGATTGGGATGCAAACGATGACCTCCAGCTTGCAGCAATTGATTGCAGAAGGGCATATCCACCCCAATGTGCTGAAAGAATATGATTCCAGTATAGGAGCTGATTAGTTATGAAGCGCATTACTCCCGAGAAATCCGGCTTTCTTTCCATATGCTTTCTGGCCGCAGCCATCGTTCTCCTGCTGGTCTCCTCGTCAGTACCCGTCTACAGCCAGGAAGCGGCAGGGGCGGAGGATTCGCCGCTCCGGAAGGCGATGGGACAGGATTACCCCCTTCGTGTTGCAGCCTACCAACAGATGACCTTTATTTCACAATCCTGGAGGATTGGGGACATTATTTCTGCCAAGCCTTATGCAGTGGTAACACAGAAGTCCACACAGGGCGAAACTGCAATCCGGGTCTGGAGCGGCTTGTTCTTCCGGGACAAGGATGATCTGACGGTGATTTGGGATGAAATCTGGGTGGACGGAAACGGAGCCGTCACTAACGCCCATGCAGAAATTGATGAATTTCTGCCCCGCTATTTCCAGGCGGCCTCCCATAAGTCCTATTTTATCCGGGAATACGCCGGCAGAATGCCGTGGGTCCAGATTCCTACGGATGCCGAAGCCAGCGCGGGCAATATGCAGCCGGTTTCCGCAGATGGTCTCATAAACTATTACCACATCCACTTTACAGAATCGGCTCCCCAGCTCTCCGGCAGCACCCAAACCCGGATTGAGGAAGTACAGAATATCCCGTCCGCAGTTCCGCTGATCCCGCCATTTGCACAGAACGCAGCAGTGGTTGTTCCCGGGGATGTGAAGGGCCATTGGGCAGAGGAATTTATGGTCGATTTGCTGCAAAAGGAAATTATCAACGGATACGAGGATGAGACAATCCGGCCTCAGCTCAGTGTCAGCCGCGGAGAATTCGTGGCATTGCTAGTGCGGGGAACC
>JAQSYT010000219.1 GCA_029256065.1 Paenibacillaceae bacterium | reverse complement strand
AAATTAAATTTATCGAAGATAGATATTGTCATAAGCATCACCCCCGATATTGGCGATGAATACAGAGGAGTGGATGAACATGCTTCAATCGTTATCCCGTGAAGAGCAAGTGGTTAGTACAGTGGACGTGCTGGGCGACGGAATGGATCAGCTGAGAGAAGAGCATGAATTGCTGAAACGGGAAATGATGGAGCTTTATGGCATGGCTAAGGTAGTGGGTCAGGATGACGATGTGTTGAATTGGAGCGTGTCCTTAAACTATCTGCGCGGCAAAACCATTCAGTTTGTGGAAAAGATGGATGCCCACTCTCTCTGGGAGGACCAAGTGCTGTTCCCCATGGTGCGCGACTATTCCGGCCAAGAGCTGGAGCACTTGAACGAGCTGGAGCAGGAGCATAAGCTGGCCCATGGCCATATTATGAGCTTCCTGCGTATGCTGGAGAGCTGTTCTGCTCCCGTTAACAGCGGGAAGGCCAAGGAGGCGGCCGCTTGCCTGCTGGAGGCTTATACCGTTCTTTCCGGCCACTTCCACAAAGAAGAAGAGAATTTGTTCCCGCTTGCGGAGCAAATGCTGACGGATCTGGAGCAGTTCTTTTCCTGCTGATTGGGATTCATTAATGTGATAAAAATGTTACGCCGTCTGCATGCAGACGGCGTTTTTGTTTGTTATAATCATAGGAAAACGTTAGATAGGGGTTTAATGATGGTGATCCGCAATCCTTATGGGCTGTCCGTGCGGACAATTGCAGCAGGAGAGGACTATGTTTTGCTTGTGACTGGCGGACAAGCCCACATCGGAGCGGCGGCGGTAGCCTATCCTTCGGAAGACGGCGGAGCCCGTACCCAGGTGATTGGCCTGCCCGGCCACAAGGAGGAGGAGCTTGCCCGGGAGCTGGCCGATGCTGCTTGCAGCCGGTTAGGCAAAGCGGTTACAGTCATTGCCGGCATTCATATTGATCATGCCACCCCAGCGGAGATTCGTACTATGGTGGCGGAAACAAGAGCGCTGTTCCATGCGGAGCTGGAGGTTCTTACAAAAAGGCAGGAGGAGGAGACATGGCGGAACAGCTGACGGACAAGCATGGACGGAAGCATGACTATATCCGGATCTCGGTAACGGACCGCTGCAACCTGCGGTGTGTGTATTGTATGCCGGAGGAGGGAGTGGAGTTTGAGCCGGAGGAAAAGCTCCTCCGGGCTGAGGAAATCCGGGAGGTGGTCCGGGTATTGGCGGGAATGGGGATCCGCAAGGTCCGTTTGACCGGTGGAGAACCGCTTCTCCGCAAGGATCTGCCGGAGCTTGTTGCTATGCTCGCTGCCATTCCCGGCATAGAGGATATTGGTCTCACCACCAACGGCATATTCCTGGAGAAAAAAGCGGAGGCGCTGAAGCAGGCCGGGCTTACACGGATTAATATCAGTCTCGATAGCCTGCGGGAGGACCGTTTCCGGCTGATTACAAGGGGCGGCGATATCAAGAAGGTGCTGGCCAGTGTGGATGCTTCCCTGCGGGTAGGGCTAGCTCCGGTGAAGCTGAATGTGGTTTTGATCAAAGGCGTCAATGATGATGAAATTGGAGACTTCCTGAAGCTTACTCTGGACCGGCGGCTCAATGTCCGGTTTATTGAATATATGCCTATCGGGCACAGCGGGAAGGATTGGAAATCGGGCTATCTTCCTCTTGAGCAGGTACTGCGGCAAGCGGAGGGCATGGGCCTCCCGGTGGAGCCTGCAGAGGGCATAACCGGCAATGGTCCTGCGGAAAACTACCGCATCCAGGGTGCGGCGGGCACCTTTGGGCTGATTCATCCGGTCAGCGACCACTTCTGCCAGGCCTGCAACCGGCTCCGGCTGACAGCGGACGGATATATTAAGCCCTGCCTGTATTGGTCGGATGAATTTCATGTGAGGAGCAGCATCGGGGATGACGAGGCACTTCGCAGCCTGATCAGGAATGCCTTAGCAGCCAAACCCGAAAATCATGAAATGGCCTTGGCCATGTCCGATACCGGAGCCTCCCATACGCCGACGGTGCGGAGAATGTCTCAAATCGGGGGATAATGGCCCAAGACGGGTGATGCGGATAACAAAAAGCCTTCCGGCAATGGCCGAAAGGCTTTTTGAAAAACTTGGAGGAGATTAAATTAGAATAACCATGCTTTGCTGACAATCACCAGCAGAATGAAAAGCACAAGAATAACGCCAGTAGTGGTAAAGCCGCCACCTACGGGACCGCAACCTGCACCTGCAGCATAACCCATTGTTGTTCACCTCCCCTCAAGAGTCTCAAGCGGGGGTATTGCGGAAACGAATAATACACTATATGCCAAAGCAGATGGCTGGATTGGACGGAAGCCCGAATGGCGTCAATGTTTGGCAGACTAGAGGAGGATATAGAAATGAGACAGATTCGACAGATGCAGGAGCATGAACGGGAGGAATACACACGGCTCTCCTCCTTTGCGTTCCAGTACACCCTGACGCCGGAGGCTTTGGCCAAGCGGGCCGCCTCTTTGGTTCCTGAAGAAAATTGGGGCTGCTACGGGGAAGAGGGGCTGGAAGCGAAGCTGATGCTTCTGCCCATGGAAGTGTATGTCTGCGGCAAACCTCTTGCCATGGGAGGCATTGCCGGTGTGGCTACCTGGCCGGAAAAACGGCGCGGCGGCAGAGTTGGGGAATTGCTCTCCCATTCGCTGCGTATCATGAAGGACCAGGGCCAAACCATTTCGATGCTGCATCCCTTCAAGTTCGAGTTCTACCGGAGGTTCGGCTGGGAAACCTACACCGAATATAAGAAGCTTGAGCTGGCTCCCTCACAGCTGCCCCGGTTTCCTGCCGCTAATGGTCGGATTGTGCGCACCACGGAGCTGGACACGCTTCAGCCTGTCTATGAGGCGTATGCTGCCAGATATAACGGCATGCTGGTCCGCAGCCGCCAGTGGTGGGAGGAGCGGATATTGGCCCGCAAAAACGAAGGCGGACTCGGTGCCGTCTTCCTGGACGGCGCCGGCTTGCCGAAGGGGTATATTCTCTATAAGGTGGCGGCTCACACCTTGACCATCCATGAATGGGTGGCGCTGGACAGGGAAGCCTATAGAGGATTGTGGAATTTTGTGGCCGATCATGATTCCATGCTGGGGAATGAGGGCAAGGTTCAGGTGCTGATGGCCCATCCCGGCGATAGGCTGACTTCGCTCTTGAAGGATCCGCGCATCCGCCAGGAGACGGTTCCTTATTTTATGGCCAGGCTGGTGGATGCCGAGGCTTTCTTGAACGGATACTCCTTCCGGCAGGAAGCCAAAGGGGAGCTGCGTCTTCATATTTCAGACGGGCAGGCTTCATGGAATGATGGCGGTTATATCATCCGCCTGGATGAGGAGGGCACGGAGCCGAAGGTGCGGCGCAGCACAGCTGTAGATGGGGACGCTTCTGCTGAAGGGCTGTCCTGCGGCATCGGCATCCTTACCTCCATGCTGCTGGGCTATGAGCGCCCCTCCTTTTGGCATGAGCATGGCTTATTAACCGGAAGCTTAAGCCAGTTGGAGCTGCTGGAGGCCGCATTGCCGGAGGGAAAACCTTTCCTTTTGGACTTTTTCTGAAGAAGGCAGGAATGGAGGGTATCGGATGGCCAAGGAAAATAACCAGGTCCCTTTTGGCTACGAGCCGCCGCAAGAGGTCAAGACGGGGACACTGATTGTATACGGGGATTTTACGGATACGGCTTATGCCGGGTTGGCGGAGATTTACCGGTTTGCGGGACAGCGGGGCTTTGACCGGATTGTGCTGTATCCCATTCATGAAGAGACGGCAAGGCGCATGGGCATTGCGGAGCTGCCGCCTTATTACCGGCGCGTACAGGAGCTGGAGGAGGCGATGGAGGAAGCGGAGCCCTATCTGCCCGCAGGCGCCAGAGCTCTTCTGGACCGGTGGGAGGGCAAGCGGAAGAAGTATACCCCGGTGGACACGGCGCTGGCTTTTCTGATGGAGAAGCATAGAGGGCCATTCTTCGTATGGATGCCCGAAGCGCTGGCGGTGAAATGGGCGGGTTACGATTCCTTCAAGGAATGGATCCGCAGGCTCCGCCTGGTTGTTGCTCCTCCAGCCGGAGGAGTGCGGCATCCGGTGCTGGAGCAATATGCCAGCCGTTGGGAATATGCGCGCCCTCCGGAGTAGGAAACCGGTGGAGACAGCGCGTTGGAATCCATGACGGTGCCAGGCGTCATGATCTGACAAGCAGGCAGGAAGCAAGCGGGGGCGTGTGACTCTGAAGGGCGGCAACCCTGCACCCAGCCGCTCTAATGAAACTCAGCGACTCTAGCGGACCGCAAACCTGTACCCAGCCGTCCTAACGGAACCCAGCGACCCTTAAAGACCAAAAATAGGCTAATACCCGCTCTAACGGAACTTAAACGCTCTTAGCAGCCATTTTGTCGTCCATATGACGCCAATATGCCTTCTAAGAGCCGTTGGGTTCCGCTATTTTTATGGATGAGCCAAATTAACCTTGTAAGAGTCGTATTGTTCCGTTAGCCAGCCGTTCGGAGCGCTTAAGAGGTGCCCATCACCGGCCGAACCTCTGGTGGAGCCGGCTTTTCCTAACCCTTATTTCTTCCGCTGCTTGTTCTTATCCGCATCCTTAAAGCCCTTCTTCGCAGCACCTGTCTGCAGCGTATCGTTAACAAACTCCATATCCTGATTCTCCGCTTCCATCCGGCCTGTCCCCTTGTAATTCCCTTGATGAACCTTGTTTTCCGGCATGTGGTCTTTCCCTCCTTCAGCCTGCAGGATACGGTTAATGTTTGCCTGCCGCTTGCTGAATATGCATCTGTCCAGGGACGGGCCGCGGCAAGTCTTAGCCCGTCTTATCCTTCAGGCGGTGTTGGTCCCCGACTTAGGTCCAGTCCGAAAAACAGTCGCGGGTCCGTTTTGAAGAAAGCTGAAATGGCCTAAAATGAAAACATGAACAACACAAGGAAACAAACGAAAGGGGTGAACAAGAAATGAAACGAAACGGAGGAAGCGGGTTCGCCATACTGCTCATTGCCTGCGGCGCCTTGATCCTGGTAGGCAGGCTGGGCTTGGGCAACATCGCCGGCTTCATTATCGCAGCCGCCATGGTGGCTCTGGGATTCTACAGTGTGAAAAACGGCAGCAAATTTATCGGCTGGGTCATCCTCATCATCGGCGGTCTGGTCCTGATGAGCAAGCTCTCCTGGATTATCGGTCTGGTGCTGGCCATCGCATTGATCGGCTACGGCGTATCTCTTCTGAAACGCAACCGTCCCATGATTTAATCTTTTGACTATAGAGGCAAGGAGGCAAGGAACAGATGAGCATAATGAAGCGGGTCCGGGACATCAGCGTAGCCACGCTGAATGAAATGCTGGAACAGGCGGAAGATCCGGTAAAGCTGATTGACCGGTATCTGTACAGCCAGAAGGAACAGATTGACGAGTCCGAACGGTTATACATGCAATGCTTGAATCACGCTCAAGGCTTGCGCCAGCAGCTGACCGCGGCGGAGCAAATGCGGGATAAGCGGGAGCAGCAAGCCCTGATCGCCCTGAAAGCGGGCGAGGAAGCGGTAGCCAAGCTGGCTCTCCAGGAAAAAATGCTTCACGACGAAAAAGCGGAGCAATACCGCGGTTTGTACGAGGACAGCAAAAACGCCATCCTGGAATTGCAGGAGCAGTTAAACCAGCTGAAAGCCGATTATCAGGAAGTGGCGGCCAAACGGAGCTACTACCAGGCACGTCTGGAAACCCTGCGGCTGCAGCAGCAGCTGAATGCCAGAATGGCAGGCAGAGCAACGGGAGACACGCCCCGTATGTTCTCCCGGCTGGAGGATAAGGTCTCCGATATGGAGATGGAGGCCAGAACTCTGAGGGAAATCCGCCAGGCCGGCCGCGAGATTCTCTACACTGCCGGATCAGCCGTTCAATCGGCGCTGGATGTGGAAATGGAGAAGCTGAAGAGCAAGCTGCAAAAGGAAGGTTGGGACAAATCATGACAAAACTCTACCGGTCCAGAAGGGACAGCAAGCTGACAGGCTTGTGCGGCGGCCTTGCCGAGCTGCTGAACGTGGATTCCACCATTCTGCGTCTGGTGGTGGTCATAACGACCTTTTTCTCAGGCGGCACTGTGATTCCCATCTATATTATCGCAAGTCTGGTGATTCCGAAGGAGCCCGGATTCAATACACCTCCCGTATATCCGCCGGGCGGAGGCCAAGGCTTCTACGGCAATACTTACGGCGGACCGTACCAAGGCGGTGCTTACCAATCCGGTCCCGCCCGTCCCCAAGACCCTTATCACACCGGTCCGGCTCATGCAGCCCGGCCGTCCGCTTCCCAGCAGGCACAGCCTGCAAGCTCCTCCATCGATGAGATGATGAAGGATGTAGAGAAGAAAGCCATGTGGAAAGAAATCGAAGAACTCCGGGCCAAAGTGGCCAAATACGAGAAGGGAGAATAAAACAATGGGTGTATTTACAAGATTGAAGGATATGACTAAGGCGTCGGTGAATGAGTTGCTGGATAAGGTAGAGGATCCGATTGTTATGCTGAACCAGTACATTCGCGATATGGAAGAGGAAATTGCCCAGGCGGAAGTAACAGTAGCCAAGCAAATCGCAAACGAGCGCAAGCTGCAGCAACGGGTTTCCGAGCATTCCCGCCTGGCTGCCGAGCGTGAGGGTCAAGCAGCAGCTGCATTGAAGAACGGGCAGGAAGCAGTAGCCCGCCAAGCGCTGGAAGAAAAGCTGTACCATGACCAAAAGCTCAATGAGTACCTTGAAATGCATGCCCAATCCAAGGCGCAAGCCGAAGAGCTGACCCGTCAGCTGCATGAAATGAAGGACGAATTCTACAAGCTGCGCAACAAGCGCAATGAGCTGACCTCCCGGGTGCAGCTGGCCAAGGCCAAGAAGCAAATGGCCCAAGTGACCAACCACAACAGCATTGAGGGCGGCAACGCATCCAGAGGGTTCCACCGCATGGAAGAGAAGATCATGCAGCTGGAAGCTGAGGCTGAAATCTCCGGCAAGCCGTACCTGTCCGGTATTGGTGCCGCATCCTACACCACTGTGGATCTGGCAAAGCAGGAGAAGGTCAATGAGCAGCTGGAAATTCTGAAGCAAAAGCTGGCAGGACCCGTAAAGGATGAGGCCGCCGGAGAGTAAATTCAAGGATTCAAAAAATCAGCTATTCTTGCCGGCAGGAAGTATGATATTCTAATTCAAGGAAAAGCCATAGGGCCAACTGCCAAGCCCATGGCTTTTTACTTGGTTTTCTTTCATTACCGCAGGGCGGGCCGCAGGAGGTGCGACACTTATGGACAGCAGGCAGCCAAACTACAACCGGGGCCGAAACACCTATCTGATTTTGATCGGAGCGGGTCTTTTCGTGCTCTTCAGCAAGGTCGTCGCCACGCCTGCAACTGTCATCTCCCTGTTTATGGTTGCGTTAGGCATTTACTGCATCCGTTCCGGTACCCGCCGCAAGGGCTATGTGCTGCTCTGTATTGGCGGGTTTATTCTGGTAGGCAGCCATTTTGCAGTAGTCTTGGCCTTAGTCCTTATTTCCCTGGGTTACTTCTATATCAAGAGTAAGGAAATGCATGGAGAAATGGGAGCCATCCAACGGACACGGCTTATTGAAAGCCAGAAGCGGAACAAGGAAGCTTGGATTCTGCGGAGTCTGAGCCTGTGGTGCGTCATCGGTGAACTGAGCCTGGACTTTACACTGGCCATTCCGGAGGAGCCGGAAACCACTCTGGTGCTGCAAGGCATGATCGGCGACATCGATCTTTATTTCCCGGAGGATATGGCTGTTTCCATCGAAAGCTCGGTGCTGTTCGGGCAGATGAGAGTAGGCTCCGAACGGGAATCGGGCACCATGAACAAAATCCGCTGGCAGTCGCCTCATTATGAAACGGCGGATACCAAAGTGAAACTAATTGTTTCCTACCTCGTAGGAGATATTGACATTAAGGTGTTATAGAAATGATCAGGAGGGGACGCCCGTGGGCAAACGTCTGACCAATATGATTTGGCGCAGCATGGGCGAATCCATTATATTCAGCCTGGCGTTTTTGGGGCTTGCGCTGTACTTCCTTTACATATACGGATTTTTGAGGGAATTCTCCTCGTGGCAGGAGGTTGTGAAGCTTCTTTTGGGGATGGCGGGAGCCTCCGTTCTGATCGGTGGAATTTATGGCTTTTGGTCCAGCCAACGGAATTCCGCCCGGCTGCAGCAGCTTCAAGACGTTATGATGTTATTGGAAAAGGGCAATCTGTCCCGTGCGGTGCCATATCTGGGTGAGGATGAGATTGGCCGTCTGGGCCAGCAGGTAAACCGGATATCCCGGAAATGGGAGGAGCAGGTGTCCTCCCTCCAGCGTTTATCCACCAATAATGCGGAGCTGGCGGAAAAAGCGCGGTTTTCGGCTGTAGTCGAGGAGCGCCAGCGCCTGGCCCGGGATCTTCATGATGCGGTCAGCCAGCAGCTTTTTGCCATTTCCATGACGGCTACAGCAGTGGGCCGGACCTTGGAGAAGGATTTTGAAAAGGCCAAGCGCCAGATCCATCTGATTGAGGAAATGTCCTCCGTAGCCCAGTCGGAGATGCGCGCCTTGCTGCTTCATCTGCGCCCGGTGCATCTGGAGGGCAAACGTCTGGCCCAGGGCCTGCGGGAGCTGCTGGCAGAGCTTCAAGCCAAGGTGCCTATTGCGATTACATATGAAATGGATGAGGAGCTTCAGCTGCCCAAAGGAATTGAGGATCAGCTGTTCCGGATTGTGCAGGAGGCGCTTTCCAATACTTTGCGCCATTCCAAGGCGTCGCAGATGGAGATCAAGCTGCAATGTCCGGCTGACCTGGTCAGGCTGTCAGTCCGGGACAATGGCGTCGGGTTTTCCCCGGATGAAGAGAAGCATGCCTCCTACGGGCTGATGTCCATGCGGGAGCGGGTCACGGAAATTGGGGGTTCGCTGAAT
>JAQSYT010000218.1 GCA_029256065.1 Paenibacillaceae bacterium | reverse complement strand
GTTTCAATGCGGGAGGAGTCACCGATCCGGAGCCAATGTCCAATTTCGGTATCCTCCTCACAAACCTGATCATCGGCGTATGCCCGAAGCTCGGTTTGCAGCTTCAGCACATTGCTGCCCGGGGCAAGCAGCTCCACAGGTACGGATACCTCCATACGCTGCCCGGTTTCTGTACCTGTCTCCGGGTGAAAGGAGTAGAACGGATTCCCGTTTACAAAAAGCGTAACGGTAGACCATTCCTTCCGGGATACCGCACTGGTCTGCACATCCAGCATCAGCCTCACCCGGCCAACCTCCCAGTAGGAGGGGATATGAAACGTCATTTCACTTGAGCCAGCAGAACCGGACAGGTTAATGTCCTCCCTGGCGAAAGGGACGGCATAGCTGTGGGTTCCGGCTTTGGTCAGAAGAATCGCCGCTTGAGTCCAGCTCCCTTGAAGCAGCAATCCCAGGATAAGTAAAATCGGCAGCGTTATCTTTTTGAAAATCATAGGTGTGTTCTCCTTTTTTGCCTAATACCGCTCCGTTTTGTACCATTTCACTTCCCGCTTCAGGATCTGGTCCTTGGCGAAATTATAAAGCCCGTATACGGCTACCACCATCCACATCTGGCAATAAGTAACGTACATAAGCATAATCAGCCACAGGTTGGAGAAGGACATCTCCCCCTTTTCGGTGGTCAGGGTAGTAAATGTACCTAACACACCCAGCAAAATGGCCAGAAGCCACAGCAATGTACTGATTCCGGCTATGGAGGTATGGACATATCCCAGGGCATGAAGAACAAGCAAAATGTCCGAGGTGACAAGGGAACCAACCAGTAAAAAGTAAATGGAAATATAATAGAGGATATCAAACCGGATTTTGCGGGCGGACCGTTTAAACAAAAGAGGGATGTTCTTTACAATTACATACACATTTCCCTTAGCCCAGCGGCTGCGCTGCCGAAACCACACCTTCACCGTCTGGGGCTCCTGCTCCCAGGTAACGGCCTTGGGCTGGAATTTGATCCGATAGCCCATCATGTAGATGCGGAAGCTGATTTCCGTATCTTCGGCTATGGCCTTCACATCCCAGCCGCCTACCGCCTCCACGATGCTGCGGCGCATAATGAAGTTGGTGCCGGGAATAGTACACAGCCGGAACAGCTGCCAACGGCCCGCCTGGGCCATCCATTGAAACGAAAGGGTCTCAATGTTGATAAACCGGGTCAACAGGCTGGCATCCCGGTTTCGGGTCCGGAACTTGCCGATAACCGCCCCAAGCGTGGCATCGCCTGTAATCTCCGCGGCCAGAATACTCAGGGCATCCCGCTCCGGCGTATTGTCGGCATCGTAGATTGCAATGAGCTCCCCGCGGCTTTCCTTAAAGCCGATGTTCAAGGCATTGGACTTGCCCTTGCCCCCTGTGACCTTGTCCGTATTAATCACCTTGAATTGCCTGCCGGGATAACGGCGCTGCACATCAGCGAGTAAGTCGGCGCTGTTGTCCGAGGAATTGTCGTTGATAACAATCAGCTCATAGCGGTCTGCCGGATAATCGAATGCAAGCAGAGACTCCACCGTCTGAACGATGACCTTCCCCTCATTGTGGGCGGGAACCAAAATGGAGACAAAGGGATGCTCCCCCTGCAGCTTGGGTGAAGGGCTGCGCTCTGTTCGTATGTAATAGATATACCCCGCAATAATTAACGCCACATTTACCAGCAGCAATGACCATATGGCCACCACTGCAATAACCATCAGGAGATCTGGAAGCCTCATACATTACCCCTATTTCAAAAATTTGCGCCGGTACAGCCTTCGCCCCGCGGCGATAAATATACTGAATACTGCCAATGCGGCCACAACCACGGTCAGAAAAATCTGGTTCTGGGCCTGGAAAAAGCCTTTGAAGCTGGCATTTTCCCGTTCTATATAGGTGTAGTCCTCTTCTTTTGTTTCCCCTGCATTCCCATTTTCTGCGGCAAGTAACGCCCCGTCAATCCTCACCTTACCCCCTAGGGTGGAGGCTGTATGGCTGGCTGTCCGGGTGGTATGCTCCCGTTCCCGGTAGTCGGCAAATACGACAGGGTACGCTTTCAGGGTTTTCACCAGAGCGTCCAGCTCTTTTTGGCTCTCAGGGAAATCCAGCGTGACCGCTGTGTCCACAGGATATGCGGAGGAGGATAACCTTAGCATTTCCCATTCATCGGGAAAATCTGGACTGATACTGTATAAAACTGACTGGAAATAGGCGGCTTCCGAGGTTCTTTCCTGATAAACGGGCAAGTTGGACTGATTGGCGTACAAAACAAGTGAATCAAAAAATTTCATTCCTTCACGGCTGTAATGCCGGTCAAAGCTCCAATACTGCTCTGCGGCAATACCTAGCGGAGCTGTCCCTTCCTGCATCATCATATCAAGAAATGACGAAATTTGCTGGTTTAACGGATCCTTTCCTTCAGCGACAGGTCCAAATACAGCAGGCGCTTCCATTAATACAGCGCCCTGCCTCTGCTGAATGTAACGAAGAGCAGCAGCATAGCGTTTGGCAGCGGGGAACTGCAGGTTGTCCAGCACCGGCCGGGCGCCAAGTACAAAGGGGATGCCACCTGCATACAGTTCATCCGCTAAACTGCGCAGGAGGGTATAATCAGAAAAGGGGGTAAAGCCCCGGATCAGCGCATACAGCTGCCCATAGCCGGGCACTCCCATCCAATCCCGGAGAAGCCGGGCCGTAGCTAACCTTCCGGCTGCACCCGCCTGAGGAGCAGGCCCATATTGGCGGGCGGGCCTCTCTCCGGCATGTGCCAAGGGAAGCCCTCCCAACTGGAGCATGCTGCCCGTGAAGGCTTCCAGCTCCTGTGCAAGATCAGGGCTGTCAAACTCTATGGACGGGTCCAAGCAAAGCAGGAGCAGCCGTTGGTATGAGGCCAGCGTTCCTGGCCGGTAGGCTGAAAGCGGCTCTACATTGACCTTGGCGCCCAAGGTCATGAGAAGGCGGGCTGTTGCGTCTGTTTCATCTTTTTTTGAAGTATCCTTTGCCAGACTGTCGTATAAAAGCAATACCGCCCCTCCGGCAGGGACCTGCGGCTGGACCGCACCCAACGCCGGCGTAGCAGCCGACATCCAAATACAAGCGGCCGCTGCAAGAATCAGCAGCGGTCGCATGATAAATCTTAACAAAATCACAGGCATCAGGCATTCACACCCTTGTTCGCAATTGGTGGATAAACGGTTCCGGGAGGTATGGGCTCCGGCGTCTGATCCGGCGTGAGCCGGTAACCAAGCTCCTGGCCGATTAGATCGGAAACGGCAAGCAAGCTGACCAGGTCAAAGCCAAGCGTGAACAGAAATTCATGCTTGGACAAATCTGCATCCCCTGCACCAATAATGGAAACGATAATGCCGGAAAGCCCGATGCCCATACCTGCAGCCATTAAAGCCATTTTTTGAATATGCCGCATGTCCCGTGCTCTGACTGCCTGCACAAATCCCGGCACATACAAGCCGGTTACAAGCAGCATCCAAATAACGATAAAACCGAAGGTCCTGGGGGCGGCTGCCTGTTTAAGAAGGCTATAGGCGGAAAAGAACCGGGTTTGGTCCCCAAATTCGAACCCTGCAGATTTTTCAAAGCTGCCCATCGCAGGAGGACGAATGGTAAAGGCATTGCGTGCAGCCGCATTAAGCAACGCTCCCAGTTCACTGGGGTGAGCGGCATAATAAGCCGCGATCGAAACAAATCCGTATTTGCTATAAAAATTCTCGCCCATTTGGCTTCCATCCACATCTACACTGGAGTATGGGGCGTAATAAATAGTCCCCTTCAGCAGAGCATACTGCCGGTCCATGCCAAAGGTCTCCAGCGCCTTCTCGGGATTATCCGTTGTTTGCAGGATACCCCGAGTCATGGCATGGTACTGATTAATATTTACGAAATCCTTGGGAATCCATACATAGGTAGCAATCCCCGCGGCAAAAAGCAAAGCCAGAGCGCCCCCTGCCGAGAACCGGAACAGCCTGTTCCGTCGCATAAAGAGCAGGGATACCCCTGCCACGGCCAGAACCACGCCCACCGGGGCATTCTGCTGCTTGACGGTAATCAGGATCAAGGAGCTGACAGTAAACAAAGTCAGCAGGACATAATCGTTATACCGCTTCCGGTAGAACAGTAGCCATGAGGCCATGAGGAAAACCATCATAATCAGAACAATGCTTTCCCCAAAAAATGAATTAAAATAAGCGGTATAGGCTGTGTCCCCCAACACAAACACCGTCAACGCGGCAACGGCATATCCCTTTGGCCGGCTCATGCGGAAGGTGATGCCTTCTACAAGCAGATAAATGGCTGCCGTATACATAAGGGTCAGCAAAGCCGCCTGAATCCGGATATCAAAAACGGTGGTGCTGTACACCAGCTTGTTTACTGCCAAGGCCAGCTGGATCAGCAAGGATTGGGAAGAGTAGAGCAGTGTCTGATGCTCGTTAAAATATTGAAAGATTCCATACTCCCGGACGAAATGGCCCAGGTACTGACTATCATAATCCGGCAGGCTGAAGTAGAGGCCGTTGCCGTAAAGAATACGGTAATAGTCGCCGTTGTCCGCCATTCCCACAAAGGGAGGCACAAACAGGGCCAGCGCCGTAATAATCAAGACACCGGAAGCAGCCAATGCCGCCGGTGAAATGAAGCGGGCCGCAAACAATGCGGCCCGTTGTATCCCTGACGGAACGCGGTGAAGCCACATGCTTCATCACCCTCCTATTTCTAGTAGAATCATATTTATTGCACCCTCATCAATAGCGGTAGGCAAGGAGCGCCATCAGGTTATCGAAGGAATAGGCTTGGCCAGTGGCGGCATCTCCATAGCTGCCGAACAAGGAGCTGGCCGGATCCTCTACCCTATAGGCATGCATACGGTGTAATGCCGCATCATACAGTTCTTGGTCGCCCGTCTTGGAGCCGATCATTGCAGCAATGGCGTATATGGCAGTGGATTGTATATCATTCAGCGGTTTTCCGGCCAACGAATAGGCTCCATATAAAGCACCCTGCAGCACCTCCTGCTTAATAAAGCGGAGGCTGGCCTCAGACACTTTGTCCACTTCGGCTAAGGATAAAATGGTCAGCAGTGATTCTACCGTTTGTACGGAATCCGATTCATAAGCTTTACTATTATAATTGTACCTTGTCATATAAAAGGGAAACAAGTCAGAAATGTACCCATTTGCGACAATTTTCTGCATATTGTCCATAACAGCCATATGTTCCTTGACCGGAAGGGGAAGCATACCTAGCATCTTCAAATCTATGTAGCATAAGGTAATAAACGGGGTAACGGCATTGTAGGTCTCGTCATAAAAATCCCGCACCTTCCCGTCCCGGATATTATACTTGGCAAAGCGGAGGGCGTACTTATCCGCCGCGGCAGTATACTCTTTTTCGCCAAAAGCCTCCCCCGCTTCTATCAGCGACCTGATCATCCGTAAATCGTCCACGGCCGCATTCAGCGGATATTGCTTCGCCAGCTTCGGACTGTACCGGTAGCTGAACAGCCGTTCCCGGTCAAACACCCGCTTGGCCTGATCCCAGCCTGCGGCAAATTCCTCCCGGTTTCCTGCCAGTGCCTGGTAACGCAGCAGCAGTGAGGCCGATTCACTCAGGATTTCATGGCCGGTGGCCTGTTCTTTGTTCTGCGCCGTGTCGATGTAATTGGTCCAGACACCGTCAGCCCCGCTCATCTTCCCCATGATAAAAGAGTAAAGCTGCTGCTCCCGGTCCCGGTTTGATGCCTGTATTTGGCCATAGGAGGCTTCAGGGATCAGTTTAACCTTGGCGGTATTGGCGCTGCCGCCCTTACAAGCGGTTACCGTCAGGAAAAGGGCAATAGCAGTTGCGGCTGCCGCAGTAAGCAGGATTAAGTGAGTTATGCGTTTCATAAATGGTTCCTCCTATAGAGCTGTCACCAAACGTTTCCATTTTTCAGTATACCCAACAGGATTCCCTCCACCCGGCGGCGAAATGGAAGAAAACAAAACCTGCCGGGCAAAGCCTGCCCGCAACAGAAATGAGGCTTGTCATTGATGGTTATGAAATCCCGCCACTTGTCCCGCTTCCGTCTTCTGCTTATGGGAGCTTGTGCTGCCGCCGTTCTGGCCGCCTGCTCCCCGGAAGCCTCCTCCGATGACGTACCGGATATGTCTCCGGGCGCATCCCCCGCTGCTTCCGCGGGTACTGTTATCCCCCCCACTCCCACACCTGCTCCCTTCCGTTATCCCCTGACAGGGCTAGGAAGCGAATCGGAAATGGTTACACGCCCTTATATAGTTATGGTGGAAAATGCGCCTCAAGCCAGACCGCAATCCGGTCTCCAGCAAGCCGACCTTGTCTTTGAGGTTCTGGCGGAGGGAGAAATCACCCGGTTCGTCAGTGTCTTCCAAAGTCAGCCTGCGGAGATTATCGGGCCGGTGCGCAGCATCAGGCCCTATTTCGTCGAGCTGGGTGAAATGCTGGATGCAGTCATTGTCCATGCCGGCTGGAGCCAGGATGCCATGAACCTGCTGCAGAGCCACAAGCTGAACCATCTGGACCAGGTCTACGGGGACCATGCCTTCTATTGGCGGGCCACAGACCGGAAGGCGCCACATAATCTTTATACTTCCACCGCCAAAATTGCGGAAGGGGCCGAAACCCGGAAGTTCCGCAGCGAATGGAAGCGAAAGGAGCTTCTCTTTGCCCAAACGGCCGCTTCCCCTGGCGCATCCGCTTCTGTTGTCACCACACCGGCCAGCCGGGTGCAGATTCCGTACATCCGGGGCTATGTAGTGTCCTATGACTATGATACCTCAAAAGGAATCTATTTGCGGAGTATGGACGGCCAGCCCCATGCGGACAAGGAGTCCGGAATTCAGCTTCATACCCGCAATCTGCTGGTGCTGGAGGCCAAACACGCCGTGCTGGACAAGGAAGGCCGCCGCAGCGTGGATGTCACCGGCCCCGGCAAGGGCACGCTGATGCAGGAGGGCAAAGCATTATCCGTCACCTGGCAGCAGAAGGACGGCATGCTCCGGGTGTATGCAGGCAGCTCGGAGGTGCCTCTATTGCCCGGCAACACATGGGTGCAGATCGTCCCGGAAGGAACCGCACTGCAGATGGAATAAGAGGAATTTTTTCTTGAACCTTCCAGTACAATTCAGTATACTCAAGCTAGCCTTGTCGGCTTCTGTAGAATTTTGTACATATTTCTTATACGGGACGGTGGAGCATGATAGAGCAGCGCAGCGTGGCAACTGCAATTATTTTGACTTTGATTACTTGCGGGATCTATGGAATTTATTGGTTTGTCGTATTAACCAACGATGTCGGTAAGTTAAGCGGCGATCCCGAATTCACAGGCGGCAAGCACTTCCTTCTTACGCTGGTGACCTGCGGCATTTGGAGCTTTGTATGGTCATTCCAGATCGGACGCCAGGTGGAACAGGCCCAACATCAGCGGGGCTGGCATGCCTCCGATAACGCCCTGATTTACTTGATTCTCCAATTCTTCGGTTTGAATATTGTTACCATGGCGTTGGTTCAATCCGATGTCAACAAGATGGCCCGTTATTAATCGGCTGCCGCAGCCTCTCCCGAAGCGTTTGGTTCGGATGACGGCGGCTGCGGCAGGAGGATTATTATATCTGAAGGTATGGCTCCCGTACACCCATTTGGGCATTCCCTGCCCATTCTACACACTGACTGGATTGTACTGCCCAGGCTGCGGGATCACCCGGATGTTTCTGGCTCTATTAGAGCTTGACCCTGCCCAAGCGCTCCGCTTTAATGCGCTGCCTGTTGCTCTCATCCCGCTCTATGGGCTGTATTGGGTAGCAAAGCGGAAAGGAATGGAGCGCACCGGCAGCATAGTGATGGGCATCATGCTCACTTTGACATTAGCCTTCGGTGTCCTGCGGAACTTCGAAGCCTTCCAATGGCTGGCACCGCCGCAAACCGGGTAGCCCCCAGGTGCAAGCAAAAAACCTTCGTCTCCGCCAATATGGCGGAATCGAAGGTTTTTTGTTTCGGCCTGCCGCCCTACACGCCGCGCAGCTGCTTGGACCGCAGCTGGCCGCAGGCGGCGTCGATATCGACGCCCTGCTCTTGGCGGATGGTAGAATTGATGCCGTGCTTCTTGAGGACATCGTAGAAGGCATCCACTGTCTCCTTGCTGCTCCGCTTATACTGCTGAAACTCATCCACGGGGTTGTAGGGGATCAGGTTGACCCCGGTGGCATTCTTCCGGTCTCCGATCAGCCGGACCAGCTCAAGGGCATGGGCAGGCTGGTCGTTAACGTCCTGGAGCAGGATATACTCCAGGGTAATGCGCCGTCTGGTTTTGTCCTGGTAATAATGGATGGCGTCCATCAGCTCCTGCAGCGGATATACCCGGTTAATCTTCATAATCCGGGTGCGAAGCTCATCATTCGGCGCATGCAGGGATATGGCCAGATTCACCTTCAGCATGGCGTCGGCAAAGCCGCGGATCCGGGGAACCAGTCCACTGGTGGAGACGGTAATATGGCGCGGCCCGATCACCAGACCTTTTTGGTCCGTGACTGTGCGCAGGAAGACCATCAGGTTGTCCCAATTGTCCAAGGGCTCCCCGATTCCCATCACCACCAGATGGGTCACTGCCGCCCCCGGCTCATGCCGGTCCAGATAGGCTTGGACCTTCATCACCTGGCCGGTCAGCTCCCCGGCGCTCAGGTCCCGCTTCTTGGCCATGGTGCCGCTGGCGCAGAAGCTGCAGCCGATATTACAGCCCACCTGTGTTGTGACACAGACGGATAACCCATATTTATGGCGCATCAGCACCGTTTCGATCAGATCGCCGTCCGCCAGGCGGAACAAAAACTTGATGGTACCGTCTGCAGCCAGCTGCCGGGTATGCTCCTCCAAGGTCTGGACGGCAAAATGCTCTTCCAGCAGCATGCGGCAGGACTCATGCACATCAGCCATGGCGGAAAAATCAATCACCCGCTTCTGGTACAGCCAATTCCATACCTGAAGCGCCCGGTGCTTCTTGTG
>JAQSYT010000217.1 GCA_029256065.1 Paenibacillaceae bacterium | reverse complement strand
ATGTACACTCTGCGGGACTATACCAATACCGCAGAGGAATTGGATGCAACGCTGAAAAGAGTGCGCGAAATCGGCTATACCACCATCCAAGCCTCAGGCATCAAAGCAGCTTTACCTGCGGAAGAGCTGAGAGCCATTGCTGACTCACACGGCCTGAAGATTGTCATCACCCATACGCCTTATTCCAAATTCGTGGATGAGCTGGACAGCCTCATCAAGGATCACCATACATTGGGCTGCGGCATCGCCGGTTTGGGCGGTTTGCCTACGGAATTCCGCAATGCGGAAGGGTATTCGGTCTTTGCCAAGAAGTTCTCCGCCATTGCTGACGAGCTGGGCAAAAACGGACTGAAGTTCAGCTACCACAACCACCATTTTGAATTCGAGAAGTTCAACGGGAAATTCGGCATGGATGTTCTTGTGGAGGAAACCAATCCGGAAAACTTCCTGTTCACCTTGGACACCTACTGGCTGCAATTCGGCGGCGTGGATCCGGTCCAATGGATCCGCAAGCTGGCCGGCCGGGTGGATGCCATCCACTTCAAGGACTTGGCTATTATCGAAGACAAGCAGATTATGTCCGAGGTGATGGAGGGCAACCTGAATTGGCCGGAGATCTTCAAGGCTTCTGAGGAAGCCAAGGTGAAGTGGTATCTGATCGAACGGGACGCTGGACCGACGGAAGCCTTCGACAGCCTGACGATCAGCTACAACAACCTGAAGAAGGAAGGTTTCGCATAACATGGGCGCACGAAATGCCGTGATTCTGGGCTGCGGGGCCATCGGTCCGGTGCATGCCGCAGCCATAGCACAAGCGGCGGATGCCAAGCTGTACGGCGTCTGCGACATCATTGCGGAGCGGAGCGCCGCTCTGGCAGAGCAATACGGCTGTAAAAGCTTCACGGGCGTGGAGGAGGTGCTGGCTGATCCCGAAGTGGATACCGTCCACATCTGCCTCCCCCATTACCTCCATGCGCCAATGGCCATCCGTGCTGCGGAGGCGGGCAAGCACATCGTCCTGGAAAAGCCGGTAGCCCTGAATTCGGCAGAAGCGGGAGAGATCGTCCGGGCTGTGGAAAAGGCGGGCGTCACCTGCTGTGTTATCCTCCAGAACCGCTTCAACCCTTCCGTCGAGAAGGCTAAGGAATGGATCGAAAAGGGTGAGCTGGGCCGGATGCTGGGACTGCGCTGCATTCTCACCTGGCACCGGACCCCGGAATATTACCGCTCCGAGGACTGGCGGGGCAAGTGGGCTACGGAGGGCGGTGGCCTGCTGATCAACCAGGCGGTGCATATGCTGGATATGCTGCACCATCTGGGCGGCGAAGTGGAGGCTGTCAAAGGAACCACCGACACCCGGGTGCTTCAGGATGTGATTGAGGTGGAGGATACGGCGGAGGCCACCCTGTACTACAAGGACGGGAAAAAAGGCTTCTTCTACGCCACCAACGGCTATTCCGGCAACAGCCCGTTTTTTGTGGAGATGCATATGGAAAAAGGGCTTTTGCGCTACACCGACAACCGTCTCTTGCTGATCCGGGATGGCGAGGAGGAAGTGCTGGCCAGCGATACCGCGGCGGAGCTGGGCAAATCCTACTGGGGCAAAGGCCATGCCAAGCTGGTGGCCCTGTACTACCGGAGCCGGGAAACAGGCGTCAAGGAGTATACGGATTTGAGCAGCGCGGCAGCCTCTATGGGTCTTTTGGATGCGATTTACGCCTCCTCCAAAAGCCGCGCTAAAGAAACCATTCATACCTATTAATCGTCCGGCCGGCATGGAAATGCCGGTTTTTTGCTGTCTCTTTTAGGCTCTTCTGGGTGATTTCCAGGAAAATGTACTGTCAGCGGATGTCGATTTAGGACGACATATGAAATATAAAATATGTTATACTGATTAAAATAACCTATTCAGGGAAAGTGTGGCCCCCGATGAACAACCACCATTCGTGCAAAAACCTGCAAAACAATCCCTCTGCACAAACCTGCATGGAGCATTACGGGTGCATTTACGACAATAACCATCTGGTCACGCTGCTGGTAAATCCGGCTGACGGGGCAATTGTTGACGCTAACAAAGCAGCTTTGGATTTTTACGGGTACCGCCTGTCCGAGCTGCGCGCATTGAATATTGAGGAATTAAAAGCCACGGATAAGGACGCCATGGCCCGGATGGCCGGCATCCCCATGGATATTGCCTTCGTGGACAGGGTGAAGGGAGGCAAGGAATCCAACCAGATCCTGATGGACCGCCACAAGCGGGCGGACGGTGCCGCCATGTACGTGGAAATACATACCGGCATGATTACCATGCTGGGGGTAAACTGCATTTATTCGGTGATCCATGATGTCAGCGAGCGGGTCCGGGCCGATCTCCTGCTGAAGGAAAGCGAGGAGCGGTACCGGAATCTGGTGGAGCTTTGTCCGGATGCGATTATTGTCTTCCGGGAGGACATGGTGCTGTTTGCCAACAAACAATCGGAAGTGCTGTTTGGCTTAGAGCGGGAGCAGATGGTGGGCTGCAGTCTGCAAAGCTTCTTTCATCGGGGGTTTTTGAAAAGCAGGGAAAATAAAGTATTGAATTACTTGGACCAAGCCACGGAAAACACCCGGGTAGAGATCAAGGCAGTGCTCAACGACGGACGAGCCGCCGATCTGGACATTGTTTGTGCACCGGTGAGCTTCGCCGGGGTCAGTGCTACCCAGCTGCTGCTGCGGGATGTGACGGACAGCAAGAAGGAAATCAAACGGGCAGTACAGCTCCAAGAGCGCCGGCTGGCTGCTGATTTTCCCCTGCCGGACCAGGCAGGCTTCCAGAAGCTGTATGTCCCTGCCGGAACCTTAAGCGGAGACTTCTACTTTTTTCACCGGATTGGTCCGGACAAGGCTATCGGTATCATCGGCGATGTGACCGGCAAGGGAATTACGGCGGCGCTGAATATTTCCGCTATGCGTCTTCTGTTCTTCGACAGTGTCCAGGAGCATTCCAACCCGCAGGATGTGCTGCGGGATCTCAATCTCAAGATTGTACGGCATTTGGACGAAGATTATATTGCGGTATGCTGCTTCCTGCTGGATTTCGGGGAGGGTATGCTTACCGCGGCGGCGGCGGGCATCAACGAATTTGACCATTTCACCACAGACGGCGGATGGACTAAGCTGCAGGTGAAGGGTGCCCCCGTGGGTATGTTTGAGAACAGCAAATTTGATTCCGTGCGTGTGCCCTTTTCCTCCGGCGACCGGTTTTGTTTCTATACCGATGGTTTGGAGCTGCTTGAAGGCGGGGAGACTGCATATTGGGAATATGAAGCGCTGAAGCGCGCAACTCAGGACTCCATACTGCAGGATGACTGTACATGGCTGGAGTTGACAATCAGGTGAAGGCAGGGAGATATGGATGGCAGTATGCGTAAAGGAAGTAATTTTGTTTGGTTTGGATCATCATCAGGGGCTGATCGACGGAATTATCCGGGATTTGGGCCCGGATGTGGAGCCGGTTGCCTTTGATGTAAAGCTGATTCTGGCCGAAGCCGTTACCAACGCGTATTTTCATGGAAACGGTGAGGATTGCACCAAACCCATCTATATCCGCTATTCCCTTGACGGCAAACACCTGAATCTGCAGGTGGAGGACACGGGAAGGAAGTCGGGCTTCCGGGAAATTCCGCTGGATATTGATGAAAGCCGCGTGCTGGATGAAGGGGGCAGAGGTTTGTATCTGATCCGCAGCTTTTCCGATCATGTGGAGATGGTGGACAATACGATTAACATTATGAAGATTCTGGAATGCCAGTAGGCCGAATCAGAATGCCCCATGGAGATGGAGGAGAAAGAAATGAAGCTGAGTTTACGAGTCAAAATAAGTACGCTCTTGTTCCTGCTGATCTGCATTCCGCTGGTATTGTCCGGTATCCTGTCCTACAACCTGTCCTCCAATGCTCTGCAGTCCACCATTGAGGAGCAGCTGGCGGCGACAACCGCGTCCACAGCCAAGGAAGTAGAGGGCAAGCTTGAGCAGGTCCGTCAAAGCCTGCAGATTGCCGCACACAACAATACGCTGTCGCAATTGCCCCTTAAAGCCTCGGACAATACGCTAAAGTCGAATGCGTACCAGTATCTGGCTGACGTGCATAAGGACAGCGGCGGGCTCACCGAGCTTCTGGCCGTCACCGATCCCCAGGGCAAGGCCATTGTGACCAGCTCCTCGGCATCGCCGGACTTGAATGTTTCGGACCGGGATTATTTCAAGCAGGCCCTCGGCGGCACTGCAGCCACCAGCGAGGTGGTGATCTCCAAGGACAGCAACCAGCCTGTTGTGGTGATCGCCCTGCCCTTAACCAGCGGCGGAAAAACCTCCGGTGTGCTTCTGGGCACCGTTTCCTTCCCGTCACTCACCGGCGCCGTATCCAATGTCAAGATCGGCGAAAGCGGGTATGCCTACATGGTAGACAAAACAGGCATGCTGGTGGCCCATCCCACCAAGGAAAAGGTGCTGAATGAGAACATCACCAATAACGGCTATCCCGAGCTGAACAATCTGGCGAAGGATGTATTGGCCGGCAAGGAGAAAGCCGGGTTTTACACCTTTGAGGGTATTTATAAGTATGTGGTGTTCCATCCTGCCGGCAATTGGATTGTTGCCACTACAGCCAATTACGACGACTATATGGCCCCAGCCTTCAGCATCCGAAATGATACGATTATCATTACCCTGGTATGTATCCTGGCTGCATTGATTATGGGTTATCTTATGAGCGAAATGGGGATCATCCGTCCTATCCGCAAGCTTCAGAAGGCGATGTCGCTGGCCGGGGACGGAGACCTCACGGTGCACACATCCATCAGGTCCAAGGATGAATTCCAGCAGCTCAGCGAATCCTTCAACCTGATGATTGAAAAGCAGGATTTGATGATCGGCAAGATCCGCAACGGCTCGGAGCTGCTGATGAATATGTCCCAGGAAATGGCTGCCTCCTCGGAGGAAATCAATGCCTCCATTGAGGAGATCAGCGCCAACATGCAGGAGATTGCAGCCGGTGCGGAGAACAACAATTCATCCGTGCTGAATGCATCCCAGGTGCTGGTACAGCTGTCCAGTCTGGTGCAGCTGGCCTTGAATAAAGCCTCCACTGCCAGCGAAAATGCCGACATCTCTGACAAAGCCGCCCAGGACGGCCGTATCCGCGTCCAGGAAACGGTCAAGGCAATGGAGACGATCAGCATCAGTACCGGCGAAACAGAGGCTATCCTGGCAACGCTTCATACCCAATCCGCTACAGTGTCGGAAATTGTAGGTGTAATTAACGCCATCGCCCAGCAGACCAACCTGCTGGCGCTGAATGCGGCTATCGAAGCTGCCCGGGCCGGAGAAAACGGCAGAGGCTTCGCCGTGGTGGCCGGAGAGGTCCGCAAGCTGTCGGAGGAATCCAACATGCGGGCCAATGAGATCTCGGAGCTGGTCGGCCGGATGGTAGACCAGATCGGCAATGCTGTAGCGGCGATGAAGGGAGCCTCCTCCGCGGTTACCCAAGGAGTGGATATTGTCCAGGAAACGGACCGCTCTTTCATGCATATTATTGACACTGTTCAGGTCATCACCCATAATGTGAAGGAAATTGAAGAGATCACCCGGGACGAGGTGGCAACCTCCGACCAGATCATCGGCCTTATTGATTCCATGGGAAGCATATCCGAACAAACCGCAACCAACAGCGAGAGCGTGTCCAGCGCCATCGAAGAGCAGTCCTCCACTGTCAGCAACCTTGCTTCGTCCGCCCAGGAGGTCAGCGCTATGGCCAATGAGCTGGAGGGTATGGTTGAGAATATCAAATTAAGAGGTGACTAACATGCAGCAGGAAAAGGTCATACGCATTCCTCCCACATTTTCCATTGAGGAAGCGTCCCTGTTCAGAGAGAGCATGCGGGGATATGTGAGCAACGGAACAACGAGTTTTCTTCTGGATTTCAGTGATTGCCGGTTTATCGACAGCACGGGACTGGGAGTCATCGTCAGCGCCTACAAGAAGTGTGTGGAAGCCGGCGGCAAGATCAGACTGCAGGCTTTGGCACCTAATGTGCTGAAAGTGTTCCAGTTGACCCGGCTCAATAATGTATTCGAGATTCTTCCATAACGATAAATGGAGATACAGCCAGAACAATCAAGATAATGGCTGAATTAGGGGACAGAAATCGCTTCCATCAACACTGGTAAGCGGAATCTGGCCCCTTTCTCTTTGAATCCGAACCTTTACAAGAAAGGCATAGAAAGAGTAACATACGTTCTGTAACTGAGGAATTAAAAGAATGTTCCTGGTGAATTCGCTGAAATCCCGCATGAAGCGGGATACGGGGGAACCAACTGTTCCTGGAGGGCTTCCAGTGCCCGAAGGGAATAACGGGGTGAATCCTTAACGGCTGCTCCGCAGCCGCACAGGTAGGGCGACTCTTGCCGCCCGAATCCGGCAGCTAACCTCGCAAGCGTTGAAGGAGAGAAGGGGACTCTTGGTGCGTCGGCATCACGGAGACGGCTCTTCGTGGTGTTTTTTGCTGTCTGAAAATGGATGGACATTTAGACAACAGAAGAGGATATGATGCGGCGGAAGGACAAATTCTAACGATGACAAAGAATTGGTTTCACTTCCCGGTTTCCCGTTTACATTCAGCTTAACGGTACTTATTAAACAGCACAGGCGGGGAAAACAATGTTATTGCGCTTAAAACGGTTTTTGATCGGCAGACCTATGAAATCCCATGAGCTGGGTGACGAAAAGCTCAGCAAGCTGAAGGCTCTGGCTATTCTGTCCTCGGATGCACTGTCCTCGGTGGCATACGGCACAGAGCAGATCCTGATTGTTCTGATCACACTGGGTTTTGCAGCCATGTGGTATTCTATTCCGATTTCCATTGCGGTACTGGCTCTGCTTACCATCCTGGTGCTGTCCTACCGCCAGACGATTTTCTCTTATCCCTCCGGCGGCGGCGCTTATATTGTGGCCAAGGATAATCTGGGGGTCCGGACCGGATTGGTAGCCGGCGGCTCGCTTCTGGTTGACTATATTCTGACCGTGGCGGTAAGCACCTCCGCGGCTACTGATGCGGTGACCTCGGCATTCCCGGGTCTGCATGCATACCGGATTGAAATTGCTTTAGTCATGATCTTGTTCCTGACGATTATGAACCTGCGGGGGATTACCGAATCCGCGGCGGTGCTGGCTTATCCCGTCTACTTGTTTGTGGCCGGTATTTTCTTAATGATTATTGTTGGCCTCTTCCGGGTGGCTACAGGGGATGTGCAGGCTGCTGCCCCTGCGGAATTCGGACTGGATGTATCCGGGGTTTCCCTGTTCCTGCTGCTGAAGGCCTTCAGCTCCGGCTGTTCGGCGCTGACAGGTGTGGAGGCGGTGTCCAATGCCATACCCAGCTTCAAGGCTCCTGCTGAGAAGAATGCGGCGTCTACACTGGCGCTGATGGGCATTATCCTCGGCTCCATGTTCCTGGGGATCAGCTTGCTGGCTTACTTCTACGGCATTTCGCCTATGAAGGATGTTACCGTGGTTTCCCAGATTGCCGAGGCGGCATTCGGACGGGGACCGGTGTACTTCTTCATTCAGGGCACCACGGCCCTGATCCTGTTCCTGGCGGCCAATACGGCATATGCTGCGTTTCCGTTGTTGGCTTTTATGCTGGCTAAGGATAAATTCATGCCCCACGCCTTTATGATCCGCGGTGACCGGTTGGGCTTCTCCAATGGGATTATCGTGCTGGGGCTGCTGGCGGGGGTTCTGGCCATTGTCTCCAACGGGTATACGGAAAACCTGATTCCCCTGTACGCCATCGGGGTATTCATTCCCTTCACGCTATCCCAGCTGGGAATGATGCGCAGATGGTTCCGGCTGAAGCCCCAGGGCTGGCTGATCCGGTTTATGGTCAACAGCATCGGGATGGTGACGACCCTGTCCATTACCCTGATTTTCCTGTTCACCAAGTTCAGTCAGGTCTGGATGGTCTTCATCTTCCTGCCGGTGGTCTACATCATGTTCCAGCAGATCCACCGCCACTACATGGCCGTTGCCGATGAGCTGCGGATCGATCTGGCCCATGACAAGCCGGAGGCCAAGGGCAATACCATCGTCATTCCGGTGGCAGGCATCACCCGGGTGGTGATGAACACCATCAGCTATGCCAAGTCTATGACCGACAATGTCGTAGCGGTGTACATCGGCTTTGACGATGAGGATATCGAGAAGATGGAGAAGAAGTGGGAGGAATGGGATTGCGGTGTAAGGCTCATCGTCCTCCGCTCCCGCTATAGAAGCATTATTAAGCCGCTGGTGAAGTTCATTGAAACGGTGGAGTGGAAAAACTCGGAGACAGGGCATATCACCATCCTGATCCCGCAGTTTATTCCCAAGCACTGGTGGCAGAATATCCTGCATAACCAAACCAGCCTGTTGATCCGCTACTATCTGTTCAAATATAAGGATGTAACCATCTCCACAGTGCCTTATCACTTGAACAAGTAAAGGACGGAACGTATTGAAGACCATTCCATGACTGCCGCGGGGCAGGGGGAATGGTCTTTTTTTGCTGGTTGCTTATAATTTTCTTGCCTTGATCACAAAGGTTACAGGAAGCATTTTTGCTTTTTTTGCAAATTCATTATTTCTTGATTGTAGAATTTCATCATCAGACTGCTCGATCATTTCCTCAATAACAAAGCCCGCTTTTGATAATGCATTCACATAAGTGGAAAGCTTGCGGTCCGATAAGGCCAGCACACTTTCGCCAAGCGAAACCGAATACCAGGATTCATCGAAGTAACATTTTTTAAAAACAAGCCTGTCATTTTCGGCAGCAACGCATTTATGTATGGGATGGGACCAGCTGAAAATAAATACGCCGTCTTTGTTCAGGTAAGAAGCTATCCTGCAAAACGTCTTCTCCAGGTCAGTAGTCCAGCCTATGGCGTAAACCGAATAAACGATGTCAAAATAATCCTCCGGCACACCGCATTTTTCTTCCATTGGAGAACAGATCAAATTTGCTGAAAAACCGGCTGCTGTCAAAACGTCTCTG
>JAQSYT010000216.1 GCA_029256065.1 Paenibacillaceae bacterium | reverse complement strand
GAAGTTCTCTAAGCCGATCCGGCGCTTAAGCGGTGATATTCAACAATCCCTGCGGGAAATGACGGAGCACCTGCTTAATCTGCTTGCCGGCATTCATGTCATTAAGCTGTTTAAGATCGGTCCCTTCATTCACCGCGGCTTTGCCGGCAGCAATGCAGAGAATACCCGGCTGAATATAAAGCGGAAACGTCTAAGCTCAGCACTTTCATCCGTGAACACGCTGCTTGGCCTGGTTAATAATCTTGGCTTGATGTTTGTTGGGGCTTATATGGTGTCGCGGGGGTGGACCTCCTTCGGTACGCTGTTCGCACTCATGAATATTCAGCGGCGGCTCAATCAATCCTTCCTGCAGGTCGGCTATAACATACCCGAGGCTCAGGACAGCTTGGCCGGTGCGGAGCGCATCTTCCAGTTCCTTGATAAGCCTGAGGAGCCGAAGCTGTATCCGATGGCTGATGCTTCTGCGGATGATCCGTATATTGAGATGCGCGGGGTGTCGTTTGGCTACGGGGAGCGGGGGCCGGTGCTGGATAGGCTGTCGCTGGCTGCTGCCAAAGGGCAAACCGTCGCGCTGGTTGGTTCCAGCGGCAGCGGGAAAAGCACGGCGATGAAGCTGCTGCTCGGCTTTTATCCGCCGTCGGAGGGCATGATTTCCATAGCAGGCCGTTCTCTTGGTCAGCGAAGTCTGGAGGAGCATCGCAGCCTTATTTCTTATGTGCCGCAGGATGCTTACGTATTTAATGGAACCATTGGCGACAATATTCGGTATGGCAGTGTGGATGCGGGGCAGGATCAAATCATTGAGGCCGCGAAAGCAGCTTTCGCACATGATTTTATTATGCAGCAGCCACAGGGGTATGACACCATTGTCGGCGAGAGGGGGAGCAGGCTGTCCGGCGGGCAGAGGCAGCGAATCGCAATTGCCAGAGCGTTCCTGAAGAATTCTCCGATCCTGCTATTGGATGAAGCAACCTCCGCACTGGATTCCGAATCCGAGCAGCAGGTGCAGGATGCCCTGGTACGGCTTATGCAGCATCGTACAACAGTCGTTATCGCCCATCGGCTTTCCACTATCGAGCATGCCGATATCATCTATGTGCTTGATGGCGGCAGAGTGGCGGAATTCGGAACACACGAGGAGCTGCTTGCCGGAAGCGGCTTGTACCGCGCATTGTATGAAGCTCAGTTTAAGCAGGTGGAGGCTGGCAGGGTGGCATCTTGACAGGTAAACGACTTCAAACACCCTCCTTATCACAATAAAAAACCGGAGAACCCTGATGGAACCTGGGTTTCTCCGGTTTTTCTGTATCGTCAAACGCGACTATTGGTATAAGGAACGTCCCCGAGAGGATTCGAACCTCCGACCTGCAGTTTAGGAAACTGTCGCTCTATCCTGCTGAGCTACGGGAACGCGCGAAGACCATTATAACACAAAGCGCAAAGAATAGGAAAGCGGTTAAGCCATACGGATGGAATAAGCATTGACACTGTGTATGAACACGCATATACTGTACATATAACAACATATACAGTATATACGGATACGGGGTGGCTTTTTTGTACATTGTATTATCCAATAGCGATCCGGCTCCCTTGTATGAGCAGATTAAGAAGCAAGTGATTGAGCAGGTTCTGGAGGGTGTCTTGCCCTCAGGAACGATGCTGCCTTCTATCCGCGCCTTAGCCCGTGAGCTGGAGATCAGTGTGATAACGGTGAAGAAGGCTTATGAGGATCTGGAGGCGGAGGGCTACATTGCCACCAAGCAGGGGGTGGGCTCTTATGTGGCGGAAGCGGGGGCGGAGTTCGTCAAGGAAACGAAGCTGAAGGCAGTGCAGCAGGCCTTCGAGAAGGGCATTGCCGGCTGCAGGGAGCTGGGGATGGAAGAGGACGAAATCCTGCGGATTTTCCGGCTTCTGATGGATACGGATTGACTGGTGCAATAGGATGGGAGAATGGAAAGGGATCGGGAGTGGCCAAAGGAGGATGATAGAGATGGAAGAGATGATCTTGAGAATGAGAGATGTAACCAAACAATACCCGGCGTTCACCTTGGACTTGGCTACGCTTAATATCCCGCGGGGCTACATTATGGGCTTCGTCGGGAGGAACGGAGCCGGCAAAAGCACCACGATCAAATGCATGACGGATATGATCCGTCCCGATTCGGGGGAGATCGAATGGTTCGGCCAGCCCGGAGGCAGGATGCGGGTAGAAATGAAGGGGCGTATCGGTTATGTAAGTGAGGAGCCTGCTTTTTATGAGGATATGACGGTGGAGTGGACAGGAAGGTTTGTTGCCGGCTTCTACCGCAAATGGGAGGACGCATTGTTCCGCAAGCTGCTGAACCGGTTCCAGGTGGATCCCCGGAAGAAGATTAAGGAGCTGTCCCGGGGGATGAAGGTGAAGCTCTCTCTGGCTCTGGCGATGGCCCATCATCCGGAGTTACTGATTCTTGATGAGCCGACCTCCGGCTTGGACCCGGTCATCCGCAGCGAGCTGCTGGATGTGTTCCGGGAGATCATCCAGGACGAGCGGGCGTCGATATTCTTCTCCTCCCATATTACCTCGGATATTGAGAAGGTTGCGGATTATATCACGGTGATCCATAACGGAAGAATTGCCGCCAGCGGCGACAAGCTTACGGTGCTGGATCAATGGAAATTGGTGAAGGCGGATAACCGCTACCGTGATCCACGGCTGGAGCGGTTGCTGTCGGGAGTTAAACATGGGGAGTTTGGCTTCAGCGGCATGACCCGGGATATCCGCGAGTTTGAACGGGAGTGGAAGAGGAGCTTTCCCTCAACAGACTATAAGGTGGAAAAGCTTACCCTGGATGAGATGCTGGTGCGCATGGCCGGTGAGGATGAAGCGCAGCTGGAAGCTTTGGAGCAGAGCATGTAGATCTTTATATATGGGAGGGAGAATGTGATGAGGCAGTTAATTCTGAAGGACTTCGCCATTCAAAGACGCTCCTCTTATCTTTATTTGGCTATGGGGCTGCTGTTTTTCTTCTATATGACAGCCATGGACCAGCATAATATGATGAGTGTAATGATGCCGGTTTTTGTGATTGTGTACAGCTTTATTAACAGGTCGATGCATGAGGATGAGAAAAACCACGCTACCCGGCTGCTGCTGTGTCTGCCTGTTCCGCGGGATACGCTGGTGAAGGCCAAATATGCCAGTGTAGCGCTGATCGCCTTTGTCACTACAGCAATTCTCAGTATAATCGGCCTTCTGGGAGGGGCACTGTCCTTCGAAACGCATGAGGACCGGGTCCTGAACCTGCTGATTGCAGCCGTTATTACCTGCTGCTATAGCTTTCTGGTCTCTATACTAATTCCTACTGTTTACAAAATGGGCGTTGCCAAGGCCCAGGCTTACAACCGCTTCTTTTTTCTCGGCCTTATTCTGCTGGGAGGCGGCTCGGGCACTATAATCCGGACTCTAAAATCCCGGTTTGACTTTTCTGCTGGGCCGCCTGCCTGGCTGCAGCGTATTGGGAATTCATTAGCAGAGATCAGCCCATACGTATGGATACTCGTTCTTTTTTGCCTGGCATTATCGATGTTTCTAATTTCCATGCGGATATCCATCCGGTATTTTGATAAGCGTGAGGATATTTAATCCAATGTATATCGGCAAAAAAACCGCTCTCAGGCTACCATAGCCTAATAGGAGCGGTTTTTGTTTAGACCGGCTTGCCTTTGCCGCGCAGCCTGCGGAAGAAGTCGGTGAGCATCCCGCCGCATTCCTCCCGCAGCACCTCGCTTACCAGCTCCACCCGGTGGTTGAAGCGGTCCTCCTGCAGAAGATTCATCAGGGTGCCGGCGCAGCCTGCCTTAGGATCGGGCGCTCCGTATACGACAGTGGGGACACGGGATTGAACAATGGCCCCGGCGCACATGGGACAGGGCTCCAACGTTACATATAGGGTGCAATCCAAAAGCCGCCAGGATTGCAGGCGGGTGCTGGCCTCCCGGATGGCGATCATTTCTGCATGGGCCGTGGGGTCCAGGGTGGTTTCCCGCAGATTGTACCCGCTGCCCACAATTTCGCCCTGCCGGACGATAATCGCACCGATGGGCACCTCTCCCAGACGTTCGGCCTTATAAGCCTCTTCCATAGCCTGGCGCATCCAATATTCGTGGTCCATGAGCTTCCCCCTTCTATTGTGGATAAAAAGAAGCCGAACATGTTTTCGATTTGTTCACACCCTGTGGATAACTTTGTGGATAGATGTGAATAACCGCCTCATTTTTCCACATCCTATTCTAATCGTCCCCACATGAAATCTCAATGGCCCCTTTTATTCACAGATTTCCCGAATCGTATGGATTGAAAACATTCATGAAAAAACGTATACTATTTTCATAGAAAAAAGAGTCCAAAGTGCTAGAGTATCCATTTGAATTGCCCGAAGTAATACGAAAAATGGCAAACTATTCCGAAAGGATAGGACGCAAAGCCTAGGGTCTACAGCATGTTCACTCCGGTGGAACGCTACGATCGCCTGGTTACCGAATATCACCGGGGCGTAAGCAAGCTATATTCATGAAGCTGCTTCCGACGGAGGCGGCTTTTTATCATTTTATCGCATCTCCCCTGACACTCTACAAACAGCAGAAAGGCTGGTGACGCAAATGAGCCGGGTTGAAACGAAGAAGAAACAAGCAGGCTTTACTGAGGTTAGAGAGGTCCCCTCCTCCACGATCCTGGTCCATTGCAGAACCGTTGTGGAAAAAAGCGGCTTCGTCTCCACAGGCATCATGACCCACGTGGAAGGCGATTTGCTTGAGATCGAGATTAGCGACTCCAACCGCTTTGTCCTCGGGGAGAATGTGAAGCTGACCGTGTATACCCCTGCCGGAATGTACCTGATCCCTTCTACCATTGTGGGTAAGGATGCGGGTTCGCTCATGATGATTAATCCTCCGGAGAATCAGCGGAAATTTAATGAAAAGCGGATTTTTCCCCGGGTGGAGATAGACCGTAGCGGGAAGCTGGCGGCCTGGAAGCGCAGGGGTGGTATCGGCGCCTTCGAGGAAGCGGATCAGCTTATGGCCATTGATATCAAAAATATCAGCTTAAGCGGCATCGGCTTTATCCTGTCCGACCCCTTCCGGCTGGAGGAGCACACGGAGCTGAAGCTGGAAATGGAGCTGGGCGGCCTTATTGCCTGCACGGCCAAGGTGGTGCGGATGGAAAAAGGCATTGACAGCACCTATTACGGTGCCCAATACCTGGAGATGGATGACACCAAAATGAACTCATTGCGGGCGTTTATTCTGCGGGAGCAAATCACGGCTCTTTCTACCTCCAAAAAAGAAGCCAACAAGCGGACCTTCAAATCGTGAACAGACGGGTAATAACGGTATACAGCAGTCCCAGTCCAATAGCGGCGACGATCAGTGCAGAGGCTTTGTTGAGAAGCCGGGTCAATCTGCCGGAATGATCCCATTGTCCTGCCAGGCGGCCGGTCAGGGCCAACGCTGCAAACCACAGCCAGGATACCACAATGCAGGACAGGGCAAAAGTCAGACGGTCAGCTCCCGCATATTGAAGGGAAGCGCCGCCGATGACGCCGATGGTGTCCAGGATCGCATGGGGATTGAGCAGGGAGACGGAGGCTGCGAAAGCAATTTGCCGTTTGCCGGAATAAACAGCGGCTTCGTCTGATGCGGAATTAGGCTGGCGCCGCCATAGGGAAATGCCCATATACAGCAGGAACACGGAGCCTGCCGCCATCAGGAGGGTTTCCAGCCAGCTGTTGTTCAGGACGGCCAGAGACATGCCCCCAACTGCTAATCCGATGAGAAGGGTATCGCAGACCGCCGCGGTAAGCACCGCAGGGAGAGCTTTGCGGAAGGAATGCTGGAGGGCACCCTGTTGGAAAATAAACACATTCTGTACCCCCAGAGGGAGAATCAGGCCTAAGGCCAAAATAAAACCATGCAGGGCGGCGGCTCCTTGGGATGCCGACGGAATAATAGTTGAAGCCAATTGAACCAACAACCAAGAGCACATCCTTTCTGTTTGTATGAAACAGATTGTATAGCAGGGTTGTTTTTTTGTCTCCGGCCAAATGGATGGTTGGCGGACCAACCAAGTTAGGGGATAATAGGGGCAGACATTTATATAGAGGGGGAAAGCCGCAATGGATTGGACGCCTGACCGCCATGGGGAGCTTTCGCTGCAGGAACAGATTGTCCATTATTTCAAGGAAGGTATCCTCCGCGGGGAGTGGACGGTGGGTGCGCGGCTGCCCTCCCAACGCGCCTTGGCCCGGCTGTGGCAGGTGAACCGGAGCACAGTGGCCGAGGCTATGGCAGAGCTGGTTGCGTTAGGGCTTGTGGAGGGACAAACGGGTGGCGGGACCCGGGTGGTCAATGAGTCGTGGAGTCTTCTTGCCGCCCCTCCCACGGACTGGCTCCGGGTGGTGGAAAGCGGTCGCCACCAGCCTAATTTGCCGGTGATCCAGACCATCAACCGGATGGAGGCGGACCCCGGCGTCATCCGCTTGGGAACAGGAGAGCTGGCGCCTGAGCTGCTGCCCGAACGGGAGATGGGACGGCTTCTGCAGGAGAGCGCCAGACGGCCTATAGCCTTGGGCTATGAGGAGCCCAAGGGCAGTCCCGCTCTGCGCCGCCGGATTGCGGAGCGGCTGGGGGAGCGTGGAATCCATGTTACCGCCGATTCTGTCCTGGTGGTTTCCGGCGCTCTTCAGGGTCTCCACCTGATCGCAGCGGGGCTGATGCGGCCAGGCTCCACTGTTCTGGCGGAGGTCCCATCCTATCCGCATTCCCTGCAGGTGTTCCAGTCCGCAGGTATCCGGCTGGAGGGAGTGCCTATGGATGAAGCGGGCCTGCGTGCCGGATTGCTGGAGCGTTACCGCAAGCAGTATAAAGCAGCCATGCTTTATACGAACCCCACCTTCCATAATCCCACCGGGATTGTCATGAGCGGCTCCCGGCGCAAGGAGGTGTTGGAGGTGTGCCGGGAGCTCCGTCTGCCCGTCATTGAGGATGATGTATATGGAGAACTGTGGCTGGACGAACCGCCGCCGCCGCCGCTGAAAAGCATGGATATCCACGGTGATGTCCTATACTTGGGCAGTCTCTCCAAATCCGTCAGCCCCGGCTTGCGGATCGGCTGGGTGGTGGGGCCGCGGACAGCCATTGACCGGCTGGCGGATATCAAGATGCAGATCGATTATGGAGCCAGCTCCCTGTCCCAATGGGCCGCGCTGCAATGGCTGGAGAGCGGCTGGCATGAGCGCCACCTGGAGCAGCTCCGGCACCAGCTGCGGAAGCGCCGGGCTGTTGCTGCTGCAGCCTTGGACCGGGAGTTCGGCGGCCTGGCCAGCTGGAGCATTCCCGGAGGCGGCTTCTATATCTGGCTGGAATTTAACCGCAGCCTGCCTATGAAGCAGCTGTTCGACGCTGCTTTGCGGGAAGGGATTCTGCTTAATCCCGGTACGGTCTATGGGGTTGAGGGGAAATCCTGCCTGCGGATCTCCTATTCTTATGCGAAGCTGGAGGAGCTGTCCGGCGCCATTACAGGTTTGGCAGGGCTGGTCCGCAGGCTGATCCTATAAAATTATTTTATTTATCCGGCTTACAAGTGTATAATATAAAGGTTAGACCGTGGTATCCTTTTATAAAAAACATACAATGACCTAGGAGCTGTTTATAGATGGCGTTAAAAGCAGGTATTGTCGGATTGCCCAATGTAGGCAAATCGACGTTGTTCAATGCAATCACCCAAGCCGGGGCGGAATCCGCCAATTACCCGTTTTGTACCATTGATCCCAATGTGGGCGTGGTGGAGGTGCCCGACGAGCGTCTCCAGAAGCTGGCCGAGATTGTCAATCCTAACCGGATCGTACCTACCGCTTTTGAATTTGTGGATATTGCCGGTCTGGTGAAGGGCGCCAGCAAAGGCGAAGGTTTAGGGAACAAATTCCTGGCCCATATCCGTGAGGTGGATGCCATTGTCCATGTGGTGCGCTGCTTCCAGGACGAGAACATCACCCACGTGTCCGGTAAGGTAGACCCGCTGTCTGATATCGAGACCATCAACCTGGAGCTGATTCTGGCGGATGTGGAAACGGTGGAGAAGCGTCTGGAGCGTTCCCGCAAGAACCTGAAGGGCGGCGAGAAGAAGGTAGCCGTTGAGGTGGAAATGCTGGAGCGGATCAAGGAGGCTCTCTATAATGATCAGCCTGCCCGCAGTGTGGAGCTGAACGATGAAGAAAGGCTGATGGTCCGGGATTTTCATCTGATCACCATGAAGCCGGTGCTGTACGCCGCCAATGTAAGCGAAGGAGAAGCGGCCAATGCGGACGGCAATCCCTATGTGCAGCTGGTGCGGGAATTCGGCGCCAAGGAAGGGGCCGAGGTTGTGCCCATCAGTGCGAAGGTGGAGTCGGAAATCGCTGAGCTGGAAGGCGAGGACAAGGCCATGTTCCTGGAGGAGCTGGGTTTGTCCGAATCCGGACTGGACCGTTTGATCCGCGGCGCATACAAGCTTTTGGGTCTGTATACGTACTTTACGGCAGGGGTACAAGAGGTCCGGGCGTGGACCATCCGCAAGGGCATGAAGGCGCCCCAGGCGGCGGGTGTGATCCACTCCGACTTTGAGCGTGGCTTCATCCGGGCGGAAGTGGTGTCCTACGAGGACCTGACTGTGAACGGCTCCATGAATGCAGCCAAGGAAAAGGGACTGCTGCGTCTGGAAGGCAAGGAATATATGGTGCAGGATGGCGATGTGATGCATTTCCGGTTTAACGTGTAGCCGGAGATAAAGTCCGTAACATGCTGGACGATTCTATAAAATTTCTTCAAACTAACAGGAGGTGTAACGCGTGCTGGATAAACTTCAGGCTCTTGCCGACCGGTATGACAAGCTGAGCGAGCTGCTTTGCGACCCGGATGTGGCCGGCGATCCCAAGCGGCTCCGGGAATATTCCAAGGAGCAGTCGGATTTGCAGGAGACATATGAAGCCTTTAATGAATACAAGACCGTCTGCGCCCAGTTGGACGATGCCAAAGCATTGCAGAACGAAAAGCTGGATGATGACATGAAGGAAAT
>JAQSYT010000215.1 GCA_029256065.1 Paenibacillaceae bacterium | reverse complement strand
ACCCCTGCCGTTAGCGGCAGGGGTTTTCTTGTGCCCCAATGACGAACACTAGGAGGAGATTATGATGCTCATGCAGGAGGAGCATGTGCTGCTGGATGAAACGGCCATCAGACGGGCGCTGACGCGGATCGCCCACGAGATTCTGGAACGCAACCGGGGTGTGGACAACAGCATGCTCATCGGCATCCGCACCAGAGGGATTTACATGGCCCAGCGGATTGCAGAGCGCATCCAGGAAATTGAGGGTGTCCCCATCAGTGTTGGCGAGGTGGACCCCAGTTCCTACCGGGATGATATAAGGCGGGGTGTAGTCTCCCCGAGGAACCAAGCGGACAATTTGTGCATAGAGGGCAAAAAGCTGGTCTTATGCGATGACGTGCTTTATACCGGACGGACGGTCCGTGCGGCGATGGATGCCTTGATGGACTGCGGCCGCCCGGAAATGATCCAGCTTGCTGTGCTGGTGGACCGGGGACACCGGGAGCTGCCCATCCGGCCGGATTACGTAGGCAAGAATGTGCCTACCTCCAGACTGGAATCGGTAGAAGTGCAATTGGCGGAAATCGACGGCAAAGACCAGGTCATCATTCAAAGGAGGCAGCAATCATGATTCAATTGGCGACGGAGAAGCACTTGTTAGGCTTAAGGGGGGTTCCCGCCTCGGAGATCAATGCGATTCTGACCCGGGCCGTATTCTGGGAGCAATACCCGGCCAAGGCCACTTCCATCCTGCAGGGGAAATTTGTGGCCAACATGTTCTTTGAAAACAGCACCAGAACACGCTTCTCCTTTGAAATGGCCCAAAAACGGCTGGGCGCCCAGGTATTGAACTTCGCTGCTGCAGTATCCAGCGTACAGAAGGGCGAGTCCATTTACGACACGGTAAGAACCTTGGAAACCATGGGCATTGATGCAGGGGTCATCCGGATGAAGCCGGAGGGGGTTCTGCAGGTGCTGGCGGAAAAAGTGAAGATCCCCCTGATTAATGCCGGGGACGGAAACAACGAACATCCTACCCAGGCTCTCCTGGATTTTTATACAATGAAAAAGCAATTCGGTGAACTGAAGGGGCTGACCGTGTCCATTATCGGCGATGTGAAGCACAGCCGGGTAGCCCGCTCCAACCTCTGGGGATTGCAGGCGCTGGGGGCCAATGTCAAGTTCTGTGCCCCGCCTAATATGCAGGCGCCGGAGCTGGCGGAATATGCCCCTTATGTGAGCATTGAGGAGGCGCTTCTGTCGGATGTGGTGATGCTGCTGCGGGTACAGCTGGAGCGGCATGAGGACGGTTTATTCAACTCCAATGCGGAATACCGGGAGCAATACGGACTTACCGTGGAACGGGCCGAACGAATGCAGCCCCATACCATAATCATGCACCCTGCACCGGTGAACCGGAATGTGGAAATTGACGATGAGCTGGTTGAATGTGACCGGTCACGGATTTTCACCCAAATGGCCAACGGTGTACCGATCCGGATGGCGGTTATCGAGCGGGCGCTGTCTTAAAGCCCCAGGAAGTCTTTTGAAAAGAGAAGTCTTGTATATCCACTGCATAAAGTGTATAATCTTTGCGATTACCATTATTTTTATACGATACATTGCATATTCATACAAAACAGTATGGCTGGAATAATTGAAGGCTCAGCGTGGTATCAGAAATGCGGAAGAAACAGTAGGGAGGCCAATATGGGAACCTGGATCATAAACGGCAAGGTAAACACCAACGGCAATGAGCTGGCTGAAAAGCGGATCTATATCGAGCATGGAGTGATCTCCCGGGTGGAGGATGCTGCCTCTGGGGAGTGGAACGGTCCGAGGGCGGGCGACGAGGTTATCGACGCGGCCGGCAAACTGGTTTCGCCGGGCTTCATCGACATGCACACGCATCTGCGGGAGCCGGGCTTTGAGCATAAGGAAACCATCGCCACGGGTACCCGTTCGGCAGCCAGAGGCGGCTTCACCACGATTGCCTGCATGCCTAACACCAGGCCGGTGACGGATAATCCGGAGACCATCAAGCTGATCCTGGAAAAGGCCCGGACTGAAGGCAACGGTGTGCGGGTGCTGCCCTACGGCAGTATCTCGAAGCAGGAGCTTGGCCGGGAGCTGACGGATTTCGCCGCTCTGAAGGAAGCGGGAGCGGTCGCCTTCTCCGATGACGGAGTTGGTGTCCAAAACTCCAAGATGATGAAGGACGCCATGCGCCTGGCGCAAAGCCTGGGCATGACCGTGGTGGCCCACTGCGAGGATGATTCCCTTCTCGAGGGGGCAGCCGTGACGGAGGGGGCTTTTGCCGCCAAGCACGGGCTGAAGGGCATCCCCAATGAGTCGGAGGCCATCCATGTGGGACGGGATATTCTGCTGGCGGAAGCCACCGGCGTCCACTATCATGTCTGCCACGTGAGCACGGAGCAGTCTGTACGGCTGATCCGGCAGGCCAAGGCGGTAGGCATCAACGTGACTGCAGAGGTTTGCCCCCATCATCTGGTGCTCTCCGACGAGGATATCCCGGGAATGGACGCCGACTGGAAAATGAACCCGCCCCTGCGGACGCCGCGGGATGTGGAGGCTGTGCTGGCAGGGCTGGAGGACGGGACGCTGGACATCATCGTTACCGACCACGCTCCCCACAGCCAAGAGGAAAAGGCCAAGGGGATGGAGAAGGCGCCCTTCGGCATTGTCGGCTTCGAAACGGCCTTCCCGCTGCTGTACACCAAATTTGTGCAAACGGGGCGTTGGACCCTTGAATTCCTGCTGGACCGGATGACAGCAAAGCCTGCTTCCGTGTTCGGGCTGGAGCAGGGCAGGCTTGCAGCAGGCGCTGCCGCCGATCTGGTGCTGGTGGATCTGGACCATACCGCAGCGGTAGATCCGGAAGAGTTCCTCTCCAAAAGCCGGAACACGCCGTTCACGGGCTGGATGCTGGCCGGCTGGCCGGTGCTCACCATGGTGGCCGGACAAACAGTCTGGCAGGATGAGAAGGCTTCGGCTCGGCAGTAGGAGTCACTCCGCTACAATCACAACATTACAAGGCTCCAAACTTTTCAATAAAAGGAGAGATCACTATGCAGGTTCAGGCGAGACTGCTTTTGGAAGACGGCACGCTGTTTACGGGCAAAGCCTTCGGCGCAACCGGCGAATCCACCGGCGAGGTCGTATTTAATACAGGAATCACAGGCTATCAGGAGGTGCTGTCCGATCCGTCCTACTGCGGCCAGATCGTGACCATGACCTACCCCTTGATCGGCAACTACGGCATTATCCGCGACGACTTCGAATCCATGCGGCCCTTCATCCACGGCTTTGTGGTGCGCCATCATGAGGAAACCCCCAGCAACTGGCGGGCCCAGTTCACCCTGGACGCTCTGCTGAAGGATTATGACATTACCGGCATCAGCGGCATCGATACCCGGATGCTCACCCGCATTCTGCGCCACCACGGAACCATGAAGGGACTTCTGACCACCTCCAATGCTCCCCTTGAAGAGCTGAAGGAGCGCCTTGGCGTGGCTCAGCTTCTGCGGGATCAGGTAGACCGGGTTTCCACCAAAAGTGTCTTCGGCTGCCCTGGCACGAAGGAACGGATCGTGGTTGTGGATTACGGCTCCAAAAGCGGAATTATCCGCGAGCTGAGCACTCGCGGCGCAGATGTGGTTGTGGTGCCTCATACCGCTACCGCAGAGCAGATCCGCAAGCTGTGCGCCGACGGCGTGCTGCTCTCCAATGGCCCAGGGGACCCCAAGGACGTGCCCCATGCAGCCCAAACCATTGCTTCCCTTCTGGGCGAGCTGCCGATCTTCGGCATCTGCCTGGGCCACCAGCTCCTGGCACTGGCCTCCGGCGCGGATACGGAGAAGCTGAAGTTCGGCCACCGCGGCGGCAACCATCCTGTGAAGGAATTGGCCAGCGGCCGCTGCTACATCACCTCCCAGAACCACGGCTATACCGTGAAGGAGGATTCGGTGGAAGGAACCGGCCTCGTGGTCACTCATATCAACAACAACGACAAAACCATCGAAGGTTTGAAGCATACCCAGTACCCTGCATTCTCTGTGCAATACCACCCGGAAGCGGCTCCCGGCCCCTTCGATTCCAGCTACCTGTTCGATGAATTCCTGGAGATGATCCGCGATTTCAAGGCAGCCAAGCCCTACGTGCCGCAGCAGGCGGCCATGGTGGCGGCGTCGGCGCTGAAACAGAAAGAAGAAGCCTCTGAAGTGAAAGGAGACCTCCAGTATGCCCAAAAATAATACGCTCAAGAAGATACTTGTTATCGGCTCCGGCCCTATCGTCATCGGCCAGGCAGCAGAGTTCGACTACGCCGGCACCCAAGCCTGCCAGGCCCTCAAGGAGGAGGGACTGGAGGTTGTACTGATCAACAGCAACCCCGCCACCATCATGACCGATACCAACATGGCGGACAAGGTGTACATTGAGCCCATCACCCTGGACTTTGTCACCAACATCATCCGCACCGAAAAGCCGGACGGACTTCTGCCTACCCTGGGCGGCCAAACCGGCTTGAACATGGCGGTAGCTCTGGCTAAGGCTGGCGTGCTGGAGCGGGAGAATGTGAAGCTTCTGGGCACTCAGCTCTCCGCTATCGAGAAGGCGGAGGACCGGGACCTGTTCCGCGACCTGATGCGGGAGCTGGAGCAGCCGGTACCGGATTCGGCTATCGTCACCACGGTGGAAGAGGCAGTGGTTTTTGCCAATGAGATCGGCTACCCCATTATCATCCGCCCGGCCTATACCCTGGGCGGCACCGGCGGCGGCATCTGCGCCAACGAGGAAGAGCTGATCGAGATCGTCAGCTCCGGCATCCGCTACAGTCCCATCGGCCAATGTTTGGTTGAGAAGAGCATCGCCGGTATGAAGGAAGTCGAGTATGAGGTTATGCGGGACGCCAACGACAATTGTATCGTCGTCTGCAACATGGAAAACTTCGACCCGGTAGGCGTACATACCGGCGACAGCATCGTTGTGGCACCCAGCCAGACCCTGTCCGACCGCGAGTACCAAATGCTCCGCTCCGCGTCGCTGAAGATTATCCGCGCGCTGAACATCGAAGGCGGCTGCAATGTCCAGTTCGCTCTGGACCCCCACAGCTTCCAATATTATGTTATCGAAGTAAATCCCCGGGTCAGCCGCTCTTCTGCACTGGCCTCCAAGGCAACAGGCTATCCCATCGCCAAGATGGCGGCCAAGATTGCCGTCGGCTACACTCTGGATGAAATCGTCAACCCGGTTACCGGCCAGACCTATGCCTGCTTTGAACCGACCCTGGACTATATCGTCAGCAAGATTCCGCGCTGGCCCTTCGACAAGTTCATCTCCGCCAACCGGAAGCTGGGCACCCAGATGAAGGCCACCGGCGAAGTAATGGCCATCGGCCGGACCTTCGAGGAATCCATGCACAAGGCGATTCGCTCTCTGGAAATCGGCGTGCACCGCCTCTTCCTGAAGGGTACGGACGCCTTGGAGACAGAAGCTCTGGAAACCAGACTGAAACGCCCCGACGACGAGCGCATGTTCCTGATTGCCGAAGCATACCGCAGAGGCTATACGCTGGATCAGATTCAAGAGCTGACCAAGATTGACTGGTGGTTCCTCTCCAAGCTCCAGGGCATGATCCGCTTCGAAGCGGAAATCGCCCAGCCTGAGCTGACCCGCGAGCTGCTGTGGGAAACCAAGCGTATGGGCTTCACCGACCGGGCTGTAGCCGAGATCAGAGCTTTGGCTGGCTGCGCGTCTTATGTGAAGGAAGCCGATGTGCGGGCACTGCGTTTTGAGCTGGGTCTGAAGCCTGTCTATAAAATGGTAGATACCTGTGCCGCCGAGTTTGAAGCCACAACACCGTATTACTACTCCACCTACGAGACGGAGGATGAAGTAACGGAATCCGCCAAGCCAAAGGTGGTGGTCCTGGGCTCCGGACCCATCCGGATCGGACAGGGCATTGAATTCGACTATTCCACCGTCCATGCCGTCTGGGCCATCCAGGAAGCCGGCTATGAAGCGGTGATCATCAATAACAACCCGGAGACGGTGTCTACGGATTTTAGTATCTCGGACCGGCTGTACTTTGAGCCGCTGTTTTACGAGGATGTGATGAACGTCCTCGAACGGGAAAAGCCCTTTGGTGTGATCGTCCAATTCGGCGGACAAACCGCCATCAATCTGGCAGGCCCTCTGACCAAGGCCGGTATACGTATCTTAGGCTCCGATCTGGACAGCATTGATACTGCCGAGGACCGCAAACGGTTTGAAGCGCTGATGAACGAATTGGAAATTGCCCAGCCTCCAGGTGGAACCGTAACCTCCGTGGACCAGGCGGTAGGCACAGCAGCCCGCTTCGGCTATCCGGTGCTGGTGCGCCCCTCCTACGTGCTGGGCGGCCGGGCCATGGAAATCGTATACTCGGACAATGAGCTCTTGAACTACATGGAGCGCGCTGTGAAGATTAATCCGGAGCATCCGGTACTCATCGACCGCTACATGCTGGGTAAGGAAGTGGAAGTGGATGCCATCTGCGACGGTGAAACCGTGCTGATTCCCGGCATCATGGAGCATGTGGAGCGGGCAGGGGTTCACTCCGGCGACTCCATCGCTGTTTACCCGCCGCAAACTCTGTCGGATGAGATCAAGCAGCAGATTGTCGATATCACCATCCGCATTGCCAAGGGCCTGAACGTAGTGGGTCTGGTGAACATCCAGTTCGTCATCTACAAGGGCGGCGTGTATGTCATCGAAGTAAATCCGCGCTCCTCCCGGACAGTGCCGTTCCTGAGCAAGGTAACCAAAATCCCCATGGCCAATGTGGCTACCCGGGTGATTATGGGCCAAACTCTGAAGGAGCTGGGCTACACCGAAGGCCTGTGGCCGGAGGATACCTATGTGTCTGTCAAGGTGCCGGTATTCTCCTTCGCCAAGCTGCGCCGGGTGGACACCACCCTCGGTCCGGAAATGAAATCCACCGGCGAGGTAATGGGCCGGGATATTACCTTCGCCAAGGCGCTGTACAAGGGTCTGGTGGGCTCCGGCATGAAGATTCCGCCGACAGGCTCCATGATCGTGACCGTGGCCGACAGCGACAAGAAGGAAGCCATCGACATAGTGAAGGGCTTCTACGCCATGGGCTACGACATCGTGGCCACCGGCGGCACTGCTCTGGCCTTCGAGGAGGCGGGCATCAAGGTGAAGCGCGTCAACAAGCTCTCCGAGGGTTCGCCCAATATTCTCGATCTGATCCGCAACGGCCAGGCCCACTTTGTGGTGAACACTTTGACCAAGGGCAAAACCCCCGAGCGGGACGGCTTCCGCATTCGCCGGGAAGCAGTAGAAAACGGTGTGGTATGTATGACCTCGCTGGATACGGTGCGGGCGCTCCTGCATACGCTGGAGGCCATTAACTTCTCCTCCAGCCCGATGCCGGCCAACGCCGTTACACTGTAAACACGAAACGACATAAGAAGCCCTGCCCGCGAGCTGCGGGAGCGTCCTCCGCCAATTGATGGAGACACTCCTGAGGATTAGCGTGCCGGGCTCCTGTCTTGATAGAGGGGGTTCTGCGAAGGGCGGAACCGCCTGACAAAATTCCTCGCAGCTCATAAGGAGGCTCAAAAACATGGCGGAACTTCAACAACCTGCATCCGGCTTGATGGGCAAAACGGCGGCGGAGATCGCCCAACGGATCATTATCCCGCTGGATTATCCCTCAGCCGAGGCAGCCAGCGGACTTCTGGAGCAGCTCCGGGGCATTCCCTGCTACATGAAGGTGGGGATGCAGCTTTTTTATGCGGCAGGCCCAGCCTTTGTGCGGAGCCTGAAGGAGCAGGGCTACAAGGTTTTTGTGGATCTGAAAATGCATGACATCCCCAACACCGTGGCAGGTGGAGCAGAAAGCATTACCCGGCTTGGCGTGGATATGTTCAATGTCCATGCGGCAGGAGGCAAGATGATGATGGAAGCGGCGCGGGAAGGAATGGAGCGGGCCCTTGGCCAAAGTGCGGGTGCGCTCAGCAGGCCGCTCCTGATCGGTGTAACCCAGCTGACCAGCACCAGCCAGGCTGTGATGAACGGGGAGATTGGCATTCCAGGCTCGATGGAGGATGCGGTGCTGCGTTATGCGGCCTTGGCCCGCGGCGCAGGTCTGGACGGTGTGGTTGCCTCTCCTTGGGAGGTAACGGCCCTCAAATCGGCGGTTGGCTCCGAATTTGTCACCGTAACTCCCGGCGTCCGCCCGGCAGGTGCAGACAAGGGGGACCAGTCCCGGGTGATGACGCCGCGGGAGGCCTTTGGGCAGGGCACGGATTACATTGTGATGGGACGTCCTATTACCGCTGCCGCGGACCCGCGGCAAGCGCTGGAAACTATTTTGAAGGAGCTGAGCTAAGGCATGCCTAACACTGGAAAACTGAACGCCCTTGCAGGACAAGTCGCCAAAGAGCTGCTGAACATCAAGGCGGTGGCCCTGCGGCCGGACCAGCCGTTTACCTGGACCTCCGGCATTATCTCGCCCATCTATTGCGACAACCGGCTGACCATGTCCTACCCGGCTATCCGCAGCCTGATCGCGGACGGCTTCGTGCAGCTGATCCGTCAATATTACCCGGACGCGGAGGTGATCGCAGGCACCGCCACAGCGGGCATTCCCCATGCCGCCTGGGTAGCCGAACGGATGAATCTGCCCATGATCTATATCCGGGACAAGGCCAAGGGCCACGGCAAGAAGAACCAAATCGAAGGGCTGCTGCCTGAAGGCGCCAAAACCGTGGTCATCGAGGACCTGATCTCCACCGGCGGAAGCTCTCTGAAGGCTGCGCTGGCTGTCAACGAGGCAGGGGGCAACGCTCTGGGTGTGGCGGCGATCTTCTCCTACCAGCTGGACCAGGCGGAGGCTACCTTCAGCGAGGCGGACATGCCTCTGCACACGCTGTCCAACTATACGGCGCTGATTGAAGAGGCTGTGAAGCAGGGCAGCATCCGGGAATCGGATGTGGAGCTGCTTCAATCCTGGCGGAAGGATCCTCAAGCCTTCGGTAAGAAGTAAAGATGTTGTAAAGGCTCCGGTTACGGATGCTGGCGACTGGTGCGCAGCTTCTGTAACCGGAGTTTTTT
>JAQSYT010000214.1 GCA_029256065.1 Paenibacillaceae bacterium | reverse complement strand
GATCAAACACCTGGTCCCAGGTCATGTTGTCCTCCGGGTAAGGAGCACCTGCTTCATCGAAAATCTTCTTATTATAAACCAGAGCCGCAGAGGAGAAGGTCGGAGACAACGCATAAAGCTTGCCGTCAGGGCTCACACTCTTCAATCCGTCCAGCACAATGGGGGCAATATCCGTGGTATCGAATTTGTCCCTGGTGATCAAAGGGTCCAGAGGCTGCAGCAGATTGTCGGTCAGCAGGTCCTGCATTTCGTTCAGATTGAACATGACGATGTCAGGCGGATTGTCGGCCTGCATCACTTCCTTCAGCTTCACCACCGGATTGGGCTGTGCCTCCTGCTGCTGCTCAGGCGAAATATAACCGCCGTAACGCATGGAGCTGCTGTCCACCACCTCCACAAACTCCAGCTTGATGTTGGGGTGGGCATACTCGAAGATTTCCGTAAATTGCTGGCGGAAATATTCCCCCTCCTCGCCGTTATCGGAGGTTGCAGCAACCCGGAGCACCCGCTCCGTATCCTTGTCGTCGGCATCCCCTTTGGTACAGGCCGCCAGCGTCGGCACAACCATGGTCAGCGAAAGCGCCGCGGCAATCCAAGATTTCTTCATGTGTTTGTTCTCCCTTCCTTTTTTAAGATCTCTATTTTTTAGAGGCCCTTCAAACGGGGGCTCCCCCGAAAGTAATCGGCATCCGCTTCGAAGCTTCGCTTCACTTTTGGGGGAATGTTTTACCCCAGCTTGCGCGGAGCCTTGATAATGATCTTCTCGCCATCGAACTCCATGGATGCTTTCCCGCCAATACCCAACTGCTCCAAATAAGCCTTGGGGACCTGAAGCCTTCCAGCCCGGTCCAGCACCACATACTCCTCATGCTCATCCCGGATGGAGCCCTTGAAGCCGGAAGCGGACAGGTCCAGACCCGGGTTCCGCTTCACGAATTCCGTGCTGGTCATGCCGTCGCGGATCGCGACCACCCGGTCCACGGAGCTGGCCAGGGACATGTCGTGGGTAACGATAACAATGGTGACCCCGGTATCCTTGTTCAGCCGCCGGAAGATAGACATGATCATATCCGAGGTTTCGGTATCCACGGAGCCGGTAGGCTCATCCGCCAGAAGCAGCTTGGGGCGGTTGCACAGGGAAATGGCAATGGCCACCCGCTGCTGCTCGCCGCCGGAGAGCTGATGCAGCTTATTGTGCATCCTGGCCCCCAGACCTACAGCCTCCAGAAGCTGCTTGGCATAGTCACGGTCCACCTTGCCGCCCAGCATCATGGGCATCTCCACATTTTCCAGAGCGGACAGGTAAGGCAGCAGGTTTCGTCCGTTATTCTGCCAAATAAAGCCAACCGTCCGGCGCTTGTATTCCACCAGCTCTTCGTCAGTGATCTTCAGCAGATTCCATTCGCCAACCCGCACCTGGCCTGCGGAGGGACGGTCCAGGCCGCCCAGAATATTCAACAGCGTCGACTTGCCGCTGCCGCTGTTGCCGATAATGGCCATCAGCTCGCCGGGCTGCACATTGATGTTCAGACCATGGAGCGCCACAACCTCCAGATCCTCTGTTTTGTAAATTTTGACCAAACCCTCGCATTGAATCATCGGTTAGCGCTCCTCTCCCAGTTTCACCGCTTGATGAACCCGCAGTCTGCGGATATGGAGCAGAAGCAGAATGGCTCCCGTCGCCATCATCACGATAGTGACCAGATAAAGCTGCAGCGTATCCCGGCCTTCGAATACCACCCGGAAGGGGGGCACCTGCTTCTTCACGTCCTCCGCTGTCTGCAGGAACGGCAGATACATGGTGCTGGCCAGCTTGCCGATGCCGATGCCCAGCACGATGGACAGCCCTGCTGTAAACAGCTGCTCCAGAAGCAGCATGCCGGTCAGCTGCCGTTTTTTGAGGCCCATGGCCCGCAGCACACCGAACTGCACCACCCGGCTGGAGAGATTGAAGAACCAGTAGAGCAGATAGCCGATGAGAGACACCAGCACGGATACCAGGAAGCCCAGGCTAAGAATTCCGAACACCCCGCCTCTTGTGGGTTGTTTGCTCTCCCGGACCAGCTCGCTGCGCACATCCTTGATGGCGGTAACATCGATTTTCGCTTCCTGAAGCTTTTCGATCAGCGGCGCTGTTTTGGCACCTTCCTCCATCTTGATCCACACATCATAGGGAATGGTATCCCCCTGGTCATAGATGTAATCCAGGTTGGTAATGACAAAGGGCCGGTCATCCGGATATTGGCTGGGCCAATAGGGCAGCACACCCACCACCACCAGCTCCATGCTTTTTTGGTTCACGGACAGGCTCATCAGATCTCCCGGCTTCAGCTGGTTCTTCTCGGCGAATTTATCGGGAATGATAGCCGCCTGCTCATAGCTGCCGAGAAGATTCAGATACGCGTAAGGATGAGCCGGGAACAGGTCCCGCCGCATCCACGCCACATCAGCGAAGTCCACGTTGTCGATGGCATTCAGATTCACCACCCCAAGAGACTTGCCGGAGGCGCTGAGATTGGCCCGTGCCTGCAGTACGCGGGCGGTATGCTCTACTCCCGGGAGCTCCTTGAACACCTCATAGGGAGGCTCCACGTACCGGATATTGGTAGGAAGCTCCTGGCCGCCGCTTCCGGGATTGCCTGTGCCCGGATTGCCGCCGCCTGTACCGCCGCCCGAGCCGGAGCCGCCGCCACCAGTCCCCTGGCCGCCGCTGCCACCGGTTCCACCGCCGCCCTGAGAGCCGCCGCCGCCTGCACCAGAGCCGCCGCCCTGCTGGCCGCCGGGGTTCTGCCCCGGATTATATACAGGCAGATCATCCGATACGGATTCCCACGCAGTGCTTATAATCACATCTGTACCGTATTTATACAGAGTCCGCTCCGTGGAATTCAGATCGATGGTGCGGGCAGCGGAGGAATTGTACACTCCTAAGCCCAGGGTGAGTGTGAGCAGCAGCATCAACGGATAATAGGATCTGGCGGAACGGGACAGCTGCGCCAGTGTCAAGTAGATGGAAACGGGAAAGTACCGTTTGCCGATGCCGTTGACGGCTTTTAATATCAATGGGAATAATCTCAAAAACAGGAGTCCCAGCGCAAAGATGGTCAGCGCCGGCACAAAAAACAGCAGCGGATGCACCTGCAGCTGGTCGGAACCAAGACCCGTCTGCTGCGACAGGAGCTTATGCTCCCGGAACATGTACCAGCCGTACCCGGAGATACCCAGCAGGACCACATCCAAAAACCACTTTTGCCAGGCCGGCTTGCCGTCTGCCCGGGCCAGCTGCTGCTTCAGCCCCACAATGGAGGAGCGGGCATACTGGATGGCGGGGATCAGGGTTGCGCCCATGGCCAGAAGCACAGCCGCCAGGCCGTACATCATGGTAGTGCCATGAAAGCCTACCGGGATATTCTCCCGGTTGACGAAGGTCAGAAACCCGTTGGAGGAGCCAATGCTCTTGGCCATAAACCAGCCCAAAAGCGGTCCGGCTATCAGCGCCACCATCCCCAGCATGATGCTCTCCAATAGATACAGCAGAAAGATTTGTCTGGTGCTGCCGCCTCTGGAACGGATGACCGCAATGTCGCTGCGCTGCCGTTCCAGTGACTGCCTGGCATTCATGACGATATAATACATCACCATGCCCAGCATGGGCGCTGCCAGTGTAAACAGAAGCACCTGAAGCTGGATGCTGTCCCGGCGGAAATCCTGGAGCATATCCGTGAAGGTAACATCCACCTTGGTGTCCTTCAGCTTTTGGTACAGGGTCACATCCAGGCGGGCCAGCTTATTCTCCAGCGGAGAGATCTGTGAGGTGCTGATCTGGGTCATGTCGAAGGCATAGAACCAGTTGGCCTGGTGAAGCGGGATTTTCTTCTTCTGCAGAAGCTCGCTTCGGAAAAGCGTCTCCGGGACGATCAGGCTGTTCAGCATGCCGTCAAAACCCTGGAACCAATAGGGGTCTGCTTCATCCAAAGGCTTGAAGGCTCCCGTAATCCGCACCTTCAGCGGCGCAATGCCCAACCCTCCGGAGATGGGATAGTTGAATTCGTCCCCCACATGAAGATCGTTCCGGAACATGGCCTCCTCCAGCACCAGCGCCTCAATGACGCCGTTCTGGATGGTATCCTTGGGCTTTTGTCCGAGGCTCAGCTCGGAGCGTTCGTCCAAAGCGGACATGGTTCCTACAGACATTTGCCTGCGTTTGCTGGGATCGGTTTTGGACGGATCCACCGCCGTTACCTGGGCGCTGCGGATGGACATGACGCTGGCGTATACCTGTTGGGGCAGCGCAATATCCTGGGCTACGTCCTCTCTTATGTACCGGTCAAGCTCTTCCACATCCGCGTATTCCGCTCTGTCCTGGCCTGCCGCCTGATAGCGGAGCACTAGGGAGCCGGGGGGCAGCCCGCCGCCTTTCTCCTCCAGGGACTTGGCGATGACGCGCTTCAACGCCCCATCGGAATACATGGGAATGCTGGTTACAAAAGCTACCGCCACGATCAGCCCAACCAGAGCGCTAACGGTAAGCCACCGGGTATTCCACATTTTCCGCATAATAAAATGCAGCATGGCCATCATTTATCGACCTACAACTTTCTGCCCGGCTTGAAGCCCCTTCAGAATCTCCACACTGGTAGAGGTCTGCAGGCCCAGCTCCACGTCAACCTCCCGCTTGGCTCCCGTTGAATCCACCACCTGGACATAGTTGCGCCCGGTAATGGTCCGCAGCGCGGAGGGCGGAATAGTCACTGCATTTTCCTTCTTCTGGACAACAATTTCCACACTGAGCTGGGTTCCCCGGGAGACCTGCTCCGGTATCTTCTCCAGCTGCACCACCAGATATTGGTCGATGGTTTCCTTCTCCCGCTGCTGGCCGTTATAATAACCGCCGCCGTAATAGCCATTGTTGTTCTGGTTTTGAGTCTTATTGGGATTGGGAAGCTGCTTGACAGTGCCCTTATGCTGGCCGGCGGTATTGATATCCGCCGTCACCTCCATGCCGATGGCTACCTTCTTCAGATCCTCCTGGGAAATGGACGCCACAACCGTCAGCTGGGACAGGTCCGCAATGGTGGCAATAGCCTCATAGGCCTTGCTGGTGTCCCCCTTGTTGTTGTATACGGCCACAACCTCGCCGGAGATGGGGGCAGTGATTTTCGCTCTTGCGATGGATTCCTCCAGAGTCACCAGCTCGTTGCGCTTCAGCTCAAAATCGATTTTGGCCTGCTCCAGCTCCTCGGCGGTTTTGGTGCCCGAGTCACGGAGCAGCTGAATCATCTTCAGCTCCTCGCTTCGTGTCTGCAGCCTCTTCTGCCGCAGGTCGGTCTCCAGGGTAGCCACATCCAGCTCCGCAATCAGCTGTCCGGCCTCCACCTGTTCGCCTGTTTTCACATAGATTTCTTTAATCCGCTTGCTGTCATCGGAGAAATACACATCCTCCTCCCGGGAGGACATCAGCTTGCCCGAGCCTCTTACCTTGGTGGTGAGAGTTTCGGTTTTAACGGTATATTCCGGTTTTTTGGACAGCTTGGGCGGATTGATCGTGGGCAATGCCTCCTCCACTTCCTCACTGGGCAGAAGAGCACAGCCCGAAACAGCCGTAGCCGCAAGCAATGCCGCCGCTGCAACAAGCGCCGACTTGCGGACGCTAGCCCTGAATCCGTCCGTCAACCATTTGGTAAACATGGTCCGCAACCTCCATTATTGTTGGATCGTGAGTCGTCATGCAGATGGTGACCTGCTCCTGCCGGATAATCTCCCGGAATACCGCCATGATCTGGGCGCCCATCTGGGAGTCCAGCTCCGCTGTAGGCTCATCCGCCAAAAGCAGCACAGGCCGATGGGCGATGGATTTGGCGATGGCTACCCGCTGCTGCTCTCCCCCTGACAGTTCAAAAGGGCGGTGATGCATACGTTTGGCCAATCCCACCAGCTCCAGACAATGCTCCGCACGGCTCTTCCAGCCGCTCCGGGGGATACCCGCCATACGCAGTGACAGTTCCACATTCTCATATGCCGACAGGAGGGGAAGCAGTGCATAGGATTGAAAGATGAAGCCGATCTCCTTGCGCCTGGCCTCGGTGCGGTTCTCATCGTTTAAGGTATGAAACGGTTTGCCCTGGAACAATATTTCCCCTTCGTCCGGCTGGTCCAGCCCGCCCATCAGATTCATCAGGGTGGTTTTGCCGGAGCCGGATCTGCCCCTCAGCATAATGAGGCTGTTGGCCCGCAGGGTCATATCAATTCCTTTCAGCACCTGCAGCTTGCTGCCCCCTACGTCGAAGCTGCGCACCACTCCCGAGATCACCAGCAGCGGATCAGCAACCTCCCGCGGCTCCGGCACATAGACGGCCGCAGGCGCAGGCTCTGCCTTTGCTTTGTTTTTGCCGGGACGGAGCTTGTTCGCCATGCCTTTCAGCTTCCCGCCTTTCATCCGCTCATCCGGAGCGGCATTGCTCTCGCCGGCTTCCGTTTGCTCATCCGGCTCTGTCATAATCTCCCTCTCCGGCTTATCGGTCAGACCGGCTCTTGCTTGCTTTCGGTTCGCCAACCACCCCATCCTTATACTCTCCCTTAAGCAAAATTCCCGGGTCATATGCCTGGACAGGCAATGATCCACACTTAATGAGACGTACAAAACTGGACTAAGGTTACAGGTTTTAAAAAAATAATTTGATTGCTTTTGTTTTAGATCCAAAGTCTTCATGAAGGCATCGAAAAATACTAACAACAAAGTATTCCATTCATGGATTCAAAGAAATGTATTCCGGTATTCCGTCGGCGTCAAGCCACAATGCTTTTTGAAGCTTTCCCGGAAATGGTCCTGGTCCGCGTAGCCGATCCGGTCGCAAATTTCATAAATCTTGGTCAACGGATCCTTCAGCAGACGGGCAGCCTCCTCCATCCGAAGCCGGATAATCACATGGTTAATGGTTTCTCCGGTAACCTCCTTGAAGAGCTGGTTCAGGTAACGTTCGCTTAGCCCCACCGCCCCTGCCACATCCGCCAAAGCGAAATCCCGGCTGCGGAACCCTCCGTTCATCACCTGCAGCGCCTGCTCCGCAAGCTTGGCCTTCTTCAGGCTGCCGGACCATTCGACAGAACAGAGGGCTCCGGAGAGATGCGGCAGTATTTCCCTGGCCGCCTTGCCGGCCAGCTCCGCCTCCCTGCGTTCTCTGCGCTCCCGGTCCAGCTCCGTCACCGCCCGGGCAAACACCGCCTCCAGCTCGGAGGGATTCAAGGGCTTTAGGACATAATCCAGCACCTGGAGCTTGATGGCCTGACGGTCATGCTCGAACTCATTCAAACCGGACAAAATCAGGCATTTGATATCCGGAAACCTGGCCTTGGCGGCTTCGATCAATTCCAGCCCGTTCATGCCGGGCATGCCGATATCCGTCAGCAGCAGATCCGGAGCCTCCTTCTCCATCCGGGCCAACGCCTCCTCCCCGTTCTCGGCACTGCCCAAGATCTCAATTCCCAGATCACTCCAGGGTATGGAGCGCTCCAGTGTCAGCCGGATCAGCTTCACATCCTCGGCAATCAAAAGCTTATACATGGCAGCCTCCTGTCTAAACGGGCCGTTCCCCATCCGCATCATAAGGCAGCACAGCCTCCGCAACCGTTCCCCGTGCAGCGGCCAGATACCGCAAGCCATAACCCTCCCCGCAGTGCAGCTGGATGCGCCGGTGGACATTAAGAATGCCGTAGCCCCGCTCCCCACCCTCCTGCCTGTGCCCAGGCTCTCTGGGCGGCTGCAGCAGCAGCCTGTTCAGCTCCTCCGGATCGAAGCCGCGGCCGTTGTCCGCCACCCGAAGGATAAGAGTTCTCCCCTCCGTCCGGGCGGAAATATGGATCCGGCAATTCTCCCGGTAGAGGGATAACCCGTGTTTTACCGCATTTTCGGCCAATGGCTGGAGGATCAGATGCACAATCCGGGCACCCATCAGCTCCGGGGGGACATCCGTCTCCACGGTAAGCTCTTCCATCATCATGGCTTGAATATGGAGATAGGCCTCAACCTGCTTAATTTCATCCCCCAGGGCAATCCAGGTTTGGCCCCGGTTCAGCCCGTACCGGAATACATTGGCCAAGGAAAGCACAATCCGGCTGGTCTCCCGGTCTCCCGCCAGAATGGCCCGGCAATTAATCAAATCCAGCGTGTTGTACAAAAAGTGGGGATTGATCTGGGCTTGCAGCAGCTCCAGCTGAAGCTGCCTGCGCTCGATTTCCTCTGTAAAGGATTGTTCGATGAGGCGGTGGATGGTGACCAGCATCCCGGTGAATTGCTGATTCAGCTCATCCACCTCATAGATGCCCGTATGATGATAGGGGAGCGGTTCCTTAAAATCCACCACCTCCGGCCGCTGCATGGCATTGACCAGCTTCGTGATCGGCACGGTTACCCGGACGGTAATCTTCCGCAGCAGGTAGGCGGCAATAAAGGAAGCGGCCACCGCAGTGGCGGCTCCCAGGGCGGCAATGACTAAGGTGTACCGTCCCAGATGGCGCTCCGGCACCAGAGCCAGGAGTCTCCAGCCGTTCTCCAGCGTTTCGTACATCATCCGGTGTTGCTCCCCATTCATTTTGACCAGAGCCGAACCGGCCTTTCCCGTCAGCAGCCCCATATACGGCATATTGGACAAATCCTCCAGAAATCCGTATTGCTCGCTGTAAATCACCCGCCCGCTTTCGTCCAGAAGCAGATGGTAGCCCTCCTCCAAAGATGCGTTGTCGAACACACCCTTGATGCTGCCCGTATCTGCCCCGATAATCACTGTGCCGATGCTGCGGCCATCACTGAGGTTTCCCTTTTTTCTGGCCGAATAGATCATGGTGCCGCTCAGGACATTGGTTTTCTCCCCCCACCAGACCGTCGGGCTGTCCCCCCGCTTAAGGCGGCTGTACCAATCCCGGGTGTTCAGGCTATCGCTCTTGAAGATGCCGGTTACGGGATAAAAGGCTTCGGGTGCCAGGGCATACAGCCCGCTTTCAGGCTCCAGGGCAATACTGACCACATAGGATTGCTTCACCGACTGGGCGGAGCCGAAGTCATTCAACAGCGATAACAGCGACATATTCTCCATGGATGGATTGTTCAAAACAAACGCAGCCAGATTATCCATGGTATCGAATTGGTACCGGATGTTCCGGTAAACAAACTTCAGGGACTGCTCCGCCATCTTCAGGCTGTGGTCGTTCTGCACCCGGATCAGAATATAGCTGGCAGCAGTGGAAAACAGCGCAATAAACGTAACGATCAGAATAAAAATGGGAAGAGTAAGCCGGGACAGCAGCTTTGTGCTGGTTCCCCTGCGCCGCAGATGCACCATCTTCGTCCACACTCCGTTACTGTACAGCATGTTTTTAGGATTTTTGAAAAAAAGCGCCAAAGGCTCCTTCAGCAGGCTTTCGCCGCCCAGGAGCCGTTTTCGGACTTGGCCGTTATCTTTAATCGTATTCTCCGCGCTGTTTTCAGTATCCTGCCTTTTTCATCCGCGGGGCAAGGGTTTATTTTCCGGCCTTCTTCTGGAACGATGCCTCCAGCTCCTTCAGGATCTGCGCTCCGCCCTGGGCTTTCCATTTTTCCACAAAATCATCGAACTTCTTGATGTCTCCGCCCATAATAATCTGGGTAAACACCGAATCGCGCATGGTATTCAGCTCGGTGAGCTTCTCAACCTTGCTTGGGGAATTCAGATAGTTGGAGGCGTCGGTAATCTGGTATTTGTTGTTGATGGCAATGTCCAGCGCTTGGGCATTGCGCAGCGGCACCGACTCCAGATAACGCGGCCAGCCCTTCAGGCCGGGGGAGACCAGATAGCTTTGCACGCCGCGGTAATTGCCATTTTTGTCCACCTGGGTTTTCGGATCGACAATGTCCGTCACCATCTTCAGCTTGTTGTCCACGATTTTGTAGTCCTCATTCTCGATTCCCCAGATGGTGAGCATCTGATTTTCCAGCGTGAGGGAGTTCTCCAGAATGGACAGCGCCCGCTTGGGATCCTTGGTTTTGGCGCTGATGGCGGTCATTTGGGCGAAGGGTGCTCCGGCGGGTGCCACCGCTTTGCCGTCGGAACCCAGCAGAGAGCCGGTCAGAGCCAGATACTTGAAGGGCTGCTCCACCTGGTTGGGGAGGCTGCCGTCTGCCGCCAGCTTGCCGCTTTTCTTCAGCTCATTGGCTTCGATCTGGGTATCGTAATCATTGGGCGTAGACCACCAGCCCATCCAGGAAAACAGCTTGCCGCTGTAGAGCTTTGCCCGCAGCTGCTCCTCCTTGATGGTGGGGAATTCCTTGTCGATCAGCCCTTCCGCATACATCTTCTGCAGATATTGAAGCGCCTCCCTGGTTTTCGGCTCAATGTCATAATAGCTGAATTTGCCGTCCTTCTCTGTAAAATAACCGGGAGTAACGCCAAAGGCGCCGAAGATATGGTCGAAGGAGTTATTGGCATACTTGGGCTGGCCAATCTGCGCCGTATATCCGCCCAAAGGAATTAGATCCGGTTTTGCCGCCTTGATCTTCTTGAGAAGATTATAGTAGTCATCCAGTGTCTTCGGAATTGCCGCGCCTGCGCTGTCCAGATAATCCTTGCGCATGGCCAGATTCCAGCGGTACCCGGCGCCGGGTCCGCCCTGGAAGGGAAGACCGTAGATTTTGCCGTTCACCTTGGTTTTCTCAAAAACCTCCGGCGGCACCTCGCGCAAAATGTTGGGGGTATCCTTCTCGTTAAGCAGCGGGGTCAGATCCAGAAAAGCCCCCTGCTGGGCATACTTCTGGAAGTCGTCGGCAAAATCGATTTTGACTACCACATCGGGAATATCGCCGCCGGCCATCTTCAGATTCAGCTTGGTTTTGTACTGCTGCAGATCCACCATCTCCGGGATAATCTTGACGTTGAGCTTCTTCTCGATGGCCTGGAGAACCGCATCCTTGGTGTAATCATACGGCTTGGAGATATCCTGTGACTTGAGGAACTTGATCTCGTAGGGAGCTGCCGGGGCTTGTGTTCCCGCCGCTGCCGAAGCACTGCCCGCCGGAGCTGGCGGAGGCGCCGAAGCACCGCCCTCCCCGTTGTCATTTCCGCAGCCTGTTAACGTCACTGTGCCCGCTAAAGCGGCGGCTAGCATACCCATGGATATATTTCTCTTGATAGTCACCATATTGGCTTGACCTCCTTAATGAATGATATTTATTAATTCCGCAGCGAATGCCGCAGAAACGAACTAACCTTTCACGGAGCCCAGCAGCATACCCTGTTCGAAATATTTTTGGATGAAGGGGTAAATGATCATCATCGGCAAAGCGACAATAACAATCGCCGCCATCTGGATGCCGATAGTAGGCGGCGGTGCGGAGCCTGCAGCCTCCAGCAGCTCCGGGGGCAGGCTGGAGTTGGCGATGATGGTGCGCAGCACCAGCTGGACGGGGGCTTTGCCCCAATCAGTCACATACAGCATGGCGTTGAAGAAGTCATTCCAGTACACCACCATGTACAGCAGGCTGATGGTGGCCATAACGGGCATGGACAGAGGCAGCACAATCTGCCACAGGATGCGGAATTCGGAGGCGCCGTCTATGGATGCGGATTCCTTCAGGCTTTCCGGAATCCCCTCGAAGAAGGACTTCATGATAATCATGTTAAATGCGCTGTAGGCCATCACCAGGATCAGCACCAGGTTGGAGTTCAAAAGCCCCAGCGTCTTGATATTGATGTAGGAGGGAATCATCCCGCCCTTAAACAGCATGGTGAAGATAAAATACAGGAGGATGATCCGTCTGCCGGGCAGCTTCTTTTCCGAAAGAGCGTAAGCCGCTGACACGGTCAGGAACAGAGCCAGCAGCACACCCCCGGCCGTATTGCGCAGCGTATTGGCATAGGAGGAATAGATAAGGGAGCCTTTGGACAGCAGGTACTCGTAATATTGAAAGCTGAAGGTCCGTGGGAACAGAATCAGCCCGTTTTTCTCGCTGAACACATGATAAGGCGTGACGGATACGGCGAGCACGTACCAGAACGGCAAAACGATGACCAGTGTCATGATGGTTAGCAGTGCATAGTTGACCGTTACAAAGGAAGCTTCGCCTTTGCTCATTTTCATGGTAGAATGCCTCCTTCTCAAAAAATCCCCGAATCATTCACCCGTTTGGCCGCCTGATTGGCCAGCAGGACCAGAATCAGGCCGATAATGCCCTTGATCAGATCTGCTGCCGCCGCCAGGCTCAGGTTGAACTGTTCAATGCCAATCCGGTAGATATAAGTGTCCAGGATGTCCCCTACCTCAAACACCATGGGATTATACAGGTTGATGATCTGGTCCAGCCCGGCGCTCATAATGTAGCCTACCCGGAGAATGAAAATGACGATGATGGTGTCCGTGATGCCCGGCAGGGTCACATGCAGGATACGCTGGAGGCGCCCCGCCCCGTCCATAACTGCCGCTTCATAAACCTCCGGGTTGAGTCCTGCGATAGCCGCAATATAGATAATGGCGGCCCATCCCATTTCTTTCATGGCATCCGTCAGCACCAGGATAAACCGGAAGGATGCCGGATCGGCCAGAAGGTAGGCTGCTTTTATTCCCATAAGCTCGGCCAGCTTGTTGATGAGACCGGTTTCAGGAGACAGCAGGAGCGTAATGATGCCGCCATAGACCACCCAGGAGACGAATCGGGGAAGATACACGGCAGTCTGCAGCGTTTTTTTGAACCATCTGGTCCGGATCTCGTTTAAAGCCAACGCCAGCATAATGGGACATAAAAATCCGCTGATCATTTTGTACAGGCTAATTATCAGGGTATTCTTGAAGGAGTTGCGGAACATCTCCGATTCAACCAGCATACGGAAATATTTGAACCCGGCCCAATGGCTGCCGGCATAACCCTGGATGGAATTATAGTCCATAAAGGCGATTCTGATTCCGTGAAGGGGCAAATAATCAAAAATGAATACCCATGCGCATGCCGGCAGCAGCAGCGCATAAAGCAGCTTGTATTTCCGAATCCGTCTGAAGCTCCTGTACGGCAGCACCGTTTCCTTGGCGGTTTTGGCCGTGGCCATTTCCATCCTCGTATCCTCCGTTTCCCGCTTCTCATCTGTTATGAAAGTGCTTTCTATAATAAGCATACAGGAGGCGCTTTCATCGGAAAACCTGAGGGAAGGACGATAATACCGGGGAAAATGATGAATCTCCGGCTGCTCCGGGAAAATAAGCAAAAACCCGCAGCCTCCTTTCGGAAGTGCGGGTTTTGTGCGAAAACAAATGGATTATGCCGGGCGTTTGGCGAACATGATGCCTACGGTACCTGGACCGCAGTGGCTGGAGATAACGCAGCCCGCATTGGTGACAATAACCTCACTTTGGGGGAATTCCCGTTCCAGCTCTTCCTTCACCCATGCCGCGTTTTCCGCAGCCAGGGAATGAGTAATAAAAATCCGTTTGAGGTCGATTGTTTCCTTATGGGACAGAGCCCGGTCAAGCAGGCTTTGAACCACCTTGTCCATCTTCCCGCGCAGCTTCTCCGCCACGATCATGGAGCCGTTTACGACCTTGATGACAGGATGGATCCGCAGGAGGCTCCCGATTACCAGTTGGGTTCCGCTGCAGCGTCCGCCCTTGTGCAGATAATCCAGAGTGTCGATGACAAACTCCGCCTCCACCAGCGCCGTACCATCTCTCAGCCGGGCAGCCAGCTCTGCCGGATCCTCCATTCCTGCCTTGACGTAGTCTACGGCCTTCATCACCGTCACGCCAATGCCGGTGGATAAATTGCGGGAATCCACCACCTCAATGGTGCCATCGGGAAATTCCCGGCCGGCAATGACCGCATTCTGGTACGTGGATGACAATTCGGAAGAAATACTTATGTATACAATTCGCTTATCCTCACGGACGATGGCCTCGAAGGATTGGACAAAATCAGCAGGCGAGGGGGCCGCTGTTTTGGGGAGAACCCCTTCCTTCTCTACTTTTTCATACAATTCGGCGGTGGTAATATCCGCACCGTCGCGGTACGTACGGTCTCCGAACACAACATGGAGCGGTATAATCCGGATGTTATGGTCACGGATCATATCTGGCGTTAAATCACATGTGCTGTCCGCGACAATTTGGATGGACGGCATGAATTATTCCTTCCCTTCTCCAGATCCCAAAGGATCTACTTTCTTCAACCCACCCTTTCTATTATAGCGGCGCGGAGGGGGCTTGAAAAGATAGGAAGCTTGGGAGAGCTCCTGCGACAAAACACAAGCTCATCCGGTATACATCTGCTCTCGGTGACCCCTAATATTTTTATCAATCCAATATACTCAATGTGGTATGAATAATACCCGATAACTTCTTTTGATTTGTTGTGGTTTTGACAATCGTACGTAAACCTAGCCAAGCATTCATGAAGTAATGTGAAAGAGCCTTTGGATCAAACTGAGAACTGATTTCACCGGTTTGTTGCCCCACAAGCATGAGTTTATATATAAACTCCTCCGTTTTTAAATAGCTCTCTTCAACAAAGGATGAAACTTCCGGATCTAGCAGTCCCAACTCCACACCCGAATTCACGATCAAACACCCCTGAGGATTCCCCGTTTCTTCTAGAACAGATTCTAAAAATTGCTGGATTTTTTTCTTTACCGGTTCTTGTTTCACAAGCAGCAACCTCATGTTTTTGTTTTGAATGTCCACGTATCGGTTGATCGCTTTCATAAACAAAGCATGCTTATCCCCAAATGTATCATAAATACTTCTCCTGTGAATCCCCATATTCTCAACCAAGTCTTGCATGGAAGTTTTCTCGTACCCTTGCATCCAGAAAAGTTGTATCGCTTTATCCAAAACCTCATTAACCTCAAATTCTTTATGTCTGGCCATTCTCATCACCTCCTTCTCATTATACATGTAAGAGAACGATCAACAAATTGGGGCGAAAACGTGATATGGGAGAACGGGCAGGTGGATCACAATATCCAGATTCACCAGTTTTTTAAATGTTCCAGATACATCTCTCTGAATATCCACTGGACCGGCACCACTGTAACCACGGGCCTGCTCTTCATAAAAATGATATCCGGTATTTGTCTGAACAACTCTCCACTTAAAAATGTATAATCACCTTCCCTTTGGGATGTCCATTTGCGACTAAATCTAAAGCTTCATTTATTTCATGAATTGAAAATGGTTTTGGATGAAGCGGTGGAACGATATTATTCTTTTCAATAATATTGGTGATTTCCTTAAGCTGTGCGCCATCTGAACGAACAAAGATAAAGCGGTATTCCACGTTCAACTTTTTGGCCTTGTTATCATACTTTACACCGGCAACAGAAAAAAGCTTCTGTTTCCACCATGGTAAGTTATGATCTTCAGCAAATCGCTTATTGGGTCCTGTTCGGAGAGAAAGCAACCTTCCCCCTGGTTTAATAATTTTTAATTCGTTATCGAATTCCGCGGCCCCCAACGTATCCATAACATAGTCAATGTTCGACAATAACGAAACATAGCTTTCCTTTGTATAGTCCAAATATCGGTCAGCCCCAATTTCTAAAGTACGTTCCCGTGCCTGTGAATTGCCGCTAACAATAACATTCAGCCCCATTGCCTTTGCAATTGGAACAGCCATTTGACCAAAGCTGCCCGATCCACCCGGAATGAAAACAGACCTTCCAGGCTTCGCCTCAAGCTCTTCATGCAAGCCTTGATAAGCCGTAAGTCCAGTTAATGCTGCAGCCGCCGCTTCTGCGTAGGACAGGTTTTTGGGCATGGTTGCTATAGCATCAGCATCTACCGCAGCATATTCCGCAAAAGCACCTATTTTTCTAAGAGGTAGTCGAGTGTATATTTCATCACCAATATCAAAGTCTTTCACATTCTTGCCTACTTTTTCAACAATACCTGCCAGTTCATTACCAAGCGTTAATGGGAATTCATAATCCTGAATCAATTTCACACTTCCTGTAACAATTAACATTTCCAATGGATTAACCGCTGCCGCCTTAACCTTAATTAATACTTCATTGTCGCCAATCTCAGGAAGGGGAATGTCATTGACATTGACCCGGATTTTTTTGGAATACTTAGCGATTTGGGCTGCCTTCATTACAACACAACATCCTTTCGTTAAGCTTTATTCATTTATTAAACTGGTTTTTTAGCTGATTAGGATAACGCATAATCAGGCGCACAATTTTATGTTGTACGCCTGATTATGCCTTGTCCATTTAAGGAGATTCTATCAAACCATTTGATTAGCCCACTGATGTTCTAATCCTTACAGCGTTGGGTAATCCGTATATCCCTTGCTTCCACCAACATAAAAAGTAGATGGGTCTGCTTCATTTAATGCGGCGCCTGCTTTAAGCCGTTCTACAAAATCCGAATTAGCTAATGACCATACCCCAACAGGTGCCATATCGGCAAGGCCGTTATCAATATCCACGCTAATATTTTCAAGAGTCCGTCCAGCGCGATTGACTAACAACGGATTCGACCAGAGCATTCGAATATTTTGCAGCAGTTCAT